>NZ_JAPWAR010000007.1:0-137786 GCF_041433025.1 Prevotella sp. 20925_1_30
CAAATAAAGGGGGCATCTCCTTGATGTAAAGAGAGGCTCTTTTCGACATAAGGAAACGCCCTTCTCTAATCGAGAAGGGCGTTTCTTCAATTCTAGAACATTGTTACCTCTATTCCTGTTTAGCATTACTTTGCAAGCCAATAGCAGTAATCACTCCCCTCTCCATTCGGAGAGGGGTTGGGGGTGAGGCTTCTTCTCTTTATTACTTTACCCTCGCTATTAACTCCTCTGGCGTCACAAGCGTTTGTTCACCAGTAGTCATATTCTTCAAAGTAACCTTTCCTTCTTCCATTTCCGACTCTCCAGCAAGAGCCACGAAACCGATGTTCTTTGCATTCGCATAGCTCATCTGCTTCTTCATCTTTGCTTTATCGGGGAACATCTCGGTGCGAATACCCGCACGACGAGCGGCTGCTACGATTGGAAGACAGTATGCTGTCTCCTGCTCACCGAAGTTGATAAAGAGTAATTGAGTGCCTTGCACGCTCTCTTTTGGATAAAGGTCTAGGGTGTTCAAAACGTCATATATGCGGTCAGCACCAAAGCTGATACCAACGCCAGAGAGCCCTGGCATACCAAAGATACCCGTGAGATTGTCATATCGACCACCACCAGTAATAGAGCCAATCTGCACATCTAACGCCTTAACCTCAAATATGGCGCCAGTGTAGTAGTTAAGTCCTCGTGCCAAGGTAAGGTCGAGTTGTATCTCATTCTTTAGTCCGGACGTCTTCAACATATCAAGGATAAAGCGTGTTTCCTCAACTCCCTTTAGTCCAGTCTCGCTCTCCTTCAAGGCTTCCGCAATCACTGCTAACTTCTCTTCGTTGGTTCCTTCCAACTTAATGATAGGTTGCAACTTAGCAATCGCATCCTCTGATATACCATCAGCACGCAACTCCTCGTTTACATTCTCAAGTCCTATCTTATCGAGCTTATCAATGGCAACAGTGATATCAACAATCTTATCCTTCTCACCAATCACCTCGGCAATACCCGTAAGAATCTTTCTATTATTGATCTTTATCTGTACTCTCACCCCTAACTTGGTGAAGACTGTGTCCACAATCTGCATTAGTTCCACCTCATTTAATAGTGAGTCAGAACCTACAACATCGGCATCACACTGGTAAAACTCACGATAACGACCCTTTTGAGGGCGGTCGGCACGCCATACCGGTTGTATTTGATAACGCTTGAAAGGCAACTGCAGTTCCTCACGATGCATGACTACGTAGCGTGCGAAGGGGACAGTAAGATCGTAACGAAGTCCCTTCTCGCATAGTTTCGTTTGCATCTTCAACGTGTTACGCTCCTTCAATTCATCGTCACTAACCGACTTCAGATAGTCACCAGAGTTCAACACCTTAAAGAGGAGTTTGTCTCCTTCATCGCCATACTTGCCCATTAAGGTGTGTAAAGTCTCCATGGCAGGTGTCTCAATCTGCTGAAATCCATACAAAGCATAGACACTTTTGATTGTATCGAATATGTAGTTACGTTTTGCCATCTCCTCTGGTCCGAAGTCACGGGTGCCCTTTGGGATGGAAGGTTTATTTGCCATTGTCTGTTATAGTTATTCTTCTTAATATAAAAAAGGAGTTAAGAGCATTGGAGGAGATAGAGAAGTGAAAGAAACGATATTGTCAGTTATAGAGGAGAGAACCATCTAATGACCTTATATCCTTGTTCTTTTACTTCCCTAACAACCTTATTCTCTTAACTATTCAAAATTCTTTTGTTCCTATATTGATTATAGAACGATTGTCTGCTCGCGGTCAGGACCGATAGAGATAATGCCAATCTTGGTCTCAAGATACTCCTCCAAGAAAGCAACATAATCGCGGAACTCCTGTGGGAACTCTGCTGCAGAACGACAGTGAGTCATATCCTTCTTCCAACCGCGGAACTCCTTATAGATTGGTTTCACATCATCAATCTCGTATGGGAAATCCTGTGTTTGTGTACCGTCAGGAAGCTCGTATGCAACGCAAGCCTTGATGGTTTCGAAGGTGTCAAGTACGTCACTCTTCATCATAATAAGCTCTGTCACACCATCAACCATTACTGAGTAACGAAGCTGAACAAGGTCTATCCAACCGCAACGACGCTCTCTTCCAGTTACAGCACCATACTCATGACCAAGGTCACGAATCCTCTTTCCAGTCTCATCAAACAGCTCTGTTGGGAATGGACCAGCACCAACTCGTGTGCAATATGCCTTCATGATACCATAGACATTGCCCACTTTATTAGGTCCAATACCTAGTCCTGTACAAGCCCCAGCACATATAGTATTGGATGAAGTAACAAATGGATAAGAACCAAAGTCGACATCAAGCATTGTTCCTTGAGCACCTTCACAGAGGATGTTCTTGCCGTCACGTAATAGGTGATTGATGACATGCTCAGAGTCAACAAACTCAAACTCTTTCATGTACTCAATGCCTTCCATCCATAGTTTCTCAGTATCATCAAAACCTTCAAAGTCAGTCCACCCCAATGCTGCTAACATCTTCATGTGGCGTTCCTTGTGCTCTGCATACTTACGATCGAAGTCACATAAGATATCTCCTACACGCAATCCATTACGGCTAATCTTATCTGTGTAGGTAGGACCAATGCCCTTACCTGTTGTGCCAACTCTATTCTTTCCCTTAGCAGCCTCGTATGCTCTATCAAGGATGCGATGGGTTGGCATGATGAGATGAGCCTTCTTTGAGATACGCAAACGTTGCTTAAGTGGGTGCCCACTCTTCTCTAACTCCTTTGCTTCTCCCATAAAGAGATCAGGTGCCAAGACCACTCCATTACCAATGATATTGACCTTTCCTCCCTGGAAGATACCCGATGGGATGGAACGTAAAACATACTTCTCTCCCTCGAATTCAAGCGTGTGTCCTGCATTAGGACCACCCTGAAAGCGAGCCACAACATCATAACGTGGTGTGAGTACATCTACGACCTTTCCCTTACCTTCATCACCCCATTGGAGACCCAACAGGACATCAACTTTACCTGTGTTCATTTGCTTTTATGTGAGTTTTTACCTTGCTTTTGGGTTAAGAACTTGCTCTTCTGACGTGATAGAACAGCCTGACAGCGAGAGCATATACCATATATATATAATGAGAAACCATCTCTGCGGAACCGATAAAACTTAGTGTTTTTAATCGCTTCAGTGATCTCCTGAGACTCAACCTCGGTCACTGTTCCACATACAGTGCATATCTGGTGGATATGATCTTCATTATCGTAACAAGCCTCATACATGGTTTGTCCGATGAAACGATGCCTAACGATAAGGCGCAACTCTATGAATAGACGCATTGTATTATACAGCGTTGCACGAGATACACGGAAGTTCCTTGTTTCAAGCTCTACGCCCAATTCGTCTAAAGAGAAGTGTCCTTTCATGTCATACACGGCATCAAGAATAGCATACCGCTCTGATGTCTTGCGATGATTATTCGCTTCGAGGTACTCATCCAGAATATCTCGAACTCTTTTTTTGACTATGTCTTTAGTCACAACTTACTGATTAAATTCGCACAAAGTTAGTGTTTTTTAATGATATAACTAGTATGTGGTAATAAAAAAAAGTTAAAGAGAAGGGGAAGAGATAGGCCACTTCATCTTACTAATGCAGGGCATTCTCCCCTCATAAAGATTCTTATTTGCCATCTCTCCCATTGTTGTTTGCAAACTCAGGGAGCATTCTCCTACCTTTTCCTTATGATAAGTTGCCCCTCAACGTACCTATCCCTATCTTACTAAAAACCCCTATTTTATTTTAAATAATAGTTGCTGTCCCCTTTAACATATCACCTATAACGTTAGGAATCAAAGGCTTATATTAATTCAAAGAGAGGTAGTAACATTCGCAAGCTAGTCTTTGAAAGTTTCAAGAGAGGTGTTTCTTTCAAAACACCTCATCTAAAAACTCTTCCATAGTTCCTGCCTTTGCAGCGGGCAGACTATCGGCTTGACGCAAGTGATAATAACGCTGTTCAGCTGTTCACTCACACTATCAATCAACTGTTCCTCAGCACTCTTTCCCTTCTTCTCTTTCGCCTGGCTATACCGCTCGAAACTCTCTTCAATGATGTTATCCACTGCTTCTTTCGGTTCACCATATATCTTATCTCCAAACAATCTTGCCTGTCTCTCTGCCACCTGATTGGCACTCGGTTGGGCATTCCCATCGGCATCTAACTCATGAGATAATTGTTCCACATCATCGGTATTAATGCTGTTCTTCTTCGATTCTTTTATAGCATCAAACTTATTGATAATGCTAATTACACCTGCAGAACACCCATAGATATTGGAGATATTAGCGACGAGGAAGTTACTCATAAAGCCACTTCTCACCACCTCCTTAGAGCGTATTCGTCGAGGAATGAGCATCACCTGTTCGGCATCCAGTGGTATCTACGCCCTCATGGGCTTCATCTATTACTAGCAAATTCCACGTTAGCTCTGCCACTTCCTCTAGTTTCTTATGACTGCCACCGAAGTAGATTGAGCCCTTCAAGTCCTGTAAACTCACAAACTCAATGCAGTTCTTTACACCATTGCCATGCTTTATCTGCTCCACATATTGTGGACGAGTAAGACAAGGAGTGGGCTTTCGCTGAAGCAAAGAAGGCACACGACTCACAAAGAGATACTTGTCTTGTCCAACGAACTTTAGGTAGTCAACAGCCCATCTACAGCCTCTCCCCCAACCATCTACAGCCTCTCCAACAGCCCATCTACAGCCTCACCCCCATCCCCTCTCCGAATGGAGAGGGGCGTGAATACTGCTATTAGCTTGCAAAGTAATGCTAAACAGGAATAGAGGTAATCATATTCTAGAATTAAAGGAAACGCCCTTCTCGATTGGAGAAGGGCGTTTCCTTATGTCGAAAAGAGCCTCCCTTTGCATCAAAGAAACGCCCCCTTTATTCGCAAACAATAGTATTCACGCCCCCTCTCCATTCGGAGAGGGGACGGGGGTGAGGCTGTAGATGGACGGTTGTTTGGCTGGTTGTGGTTGGTTGTTTGGCTTTTTGTTGTTTGGATAAGGCTATGTATTCTATCTAAAAAGATGGTGATATACAAATCTTTTTCTTACCTTTGCAGCATATAACAATAGATGGTCTGTTTAGCAAACCACAATAGATTAACGATATAAAAACAAAAAGATGAAACCTACATTATTACTTCTTGCGGCTGGAATGGGTAGCCGCTACGGTGGTCTCAAGCAGCTCGATGAGCTCGGACCCAATGGTGAAACAATCATGGACTACTCTATCTATGATGCCATCCAGGCTGGTTTTGGCAAGATAGTATTCGTCATTCGTAAGGACTTCGAGGACCAGTTTCGCAAGCAGGTACTATCTAAGTATGAAGGACATATCCCTGCCGAGCTAGTCTTCCAAAGCATTGATGCACTGCCTGAGGGCTTCTCTGTACCTGAAGGACGTGAGAAGCCATGGGGCACCAATCATGCTGTTTTGATGGCAAAGGACGTTATCAAGGAGCCTTTCTGCGTCATCAACTGCGACGATTTCTACAATCGTGACTGCTTCAAGGTGATTGGTAAGTTCCTTGCCGACCTCCCCGAAGGTGCTAAGAACAAGTATGCTATGGTTGGATTCCGCGTTGGTAACACCCTTAGCGATAATGGAACTGTGGCACGTGGTATCTGTTCTACGAATGCAGAGGGTAACCTCACAACGGTTGTGGAACGCACTGAGATTGAGCGTCGTGAGGGCGAAGTGAAATACAAGGATGAGCAGGGCGAGTGGGTCGCAGTGAGTGATAACACCCCAGTCTCTATGAATGTATGGGGCTTCACACCTGATTACTTCGATTATAGCGAGGCTTATTTCAAGGAGTTCTTATCGGATCCGAAGAACATAGAAAACAAGAAGGCGGAGTACTTCATACCGCTGATGGTGAACAAACTCATCAACGATGGCACTGCAACAGTTAAGGTGCTTGACACGACGAGCAAGTGGTTTGGCGTTACATATGCCGCTGATCGAGAGAGTGTCGTTGCGAAGATTCAGTCGTTGATAGACGATGGTACTTACCCAGCTAAGCTATTTTAAATAAAGAAGTCATGGGGATGTGTGACCTGTGTGCTGGTGAGGAACAATCGTTCTAAGCCCCATAAGTCATGCACCCCAGCTTTTGATTTCGCCTTCCGTGTCGACGCATAGGATGTGAAGGAAGGATTGTTTCACCCCTACAATATCTATAAGTAGAACAACACACAATGGATTTAAACTTATTAAAACAGGATGAGCTTGCCTCATTACGACAGTTGCTTACCTCTGCGGAAAACATTGTTATCTGTGCTCACAGAGCACCTGATGGTGATGCCATGGGCTCTTCTCTGGCATGGATGAACTATCTGAATGGGATAGGAAAGACCAACGTGAAGGTGTGTATGCCTGATGCTACACCCGATTTCTTACATTGGTTGCCTGGTAGTAACACCGTCATTCGTTATGACCGACGCCCTCGTGAGGTGGAGCGAATCTTTAAAGAGGCTGACCTTGTGTGTTGTCTCGATTTCAATCAGCCCTCCCGTGTGGATGCAATGCAGGACGCTTTGGAGTCGTCGGAAGCCCCCCGTTTGCTCATCGACCACCACTTGGACCCTGATGAAGGGTGTGCGCTGGCTATCTCCCGACCGGATATGTCGAGTACAAGTGAGATTGTTTTCCGCCTCATCTGTCAGTTAGATGGATTCGAGACGATGACCCGTCAGTGTGCTGAATGTATATATTGCGGTATGATGACAGACACTGGTGGCTTCACATATAACTCTTCCCGACCAGAGATCTACTACATCATTGGACAGTTACTAACGAAGGGGATTGATAAAGATGAGATTTATAACCGAGTGTTCCACAACTATTCTACGAACGCATTACGCCTTCGCTCGCATATAATCCTTAATAAGATGAAGGTCATTGAGGAGTTACATGCTTCGTATTATACGGTGACGAAGGAGGATATGACGCAATTCCACTTTGTTAAAGGAGACATGGAAGGACTCGTGAACATACCTCAACAGATCAAAGGACTTAAACTCAGTATATCGTTAAGAGAGGATACTGAGAAGCAAAACACCATCTTGGTGAGTCTAAGGTCATGTAACGGGTTCCATTGCCAGCCCATGGCTACAAGGTTCTTCAATGGTGGTGGACATGCAGATGCAGCCGGTGGTAAACTGAATTGTACGCTTGATGAAGCGGAAAAGGTGGTTATCAAGGCGCTACTTTATTATAAGGATCAATTACAAACAAAGGTATTATGAACTTATTAGAACTATCACAAAAGCGATTCTCAGTACGTAAATTCACCGCCGAACAGGTATCGGAAGAGGACTTAAAGTATATTCTTGAGGTAACACGTATGGCTCCTTCGGCAGTGAACAAACAGCCTTGGAAGTTCGTTGTGGTCAAGTCGTCAGAGGCACGCAAGCAGTTGCAAGCCTGTTACAAACGTGAGTGGTTTGCCTCAGCACCGCTTTACATCATTTGTATGAAGGCTGTGGAAGGCTGTTGGGTACGCCCGGAAGATAGTAAGTCACACGGAGATATTGACGTAGCCATTGCCACAGAGCACCTTTGTTTGGCTGTTGCAGAACGAGGCTTAGGCTGCTGTTGGGTTTGTAATTATGATGTAGCAAAAATCAAAGAGGCATTCCCTAGAGCTGGATATGAGGCAGTTGCGATTATTCCTATTGGTCACATCGCCCCTGACTGTCCGATGAATGAGAAGAAACGGAAGCCTTTGGAGGAGATAACGGAGATGCTATAACTTAGCCTCGTCACGCCTTTCACCTTATTTATCAACTTACACCTTATTATATATATGCGCTTTATTGGAAACATTCTGTGGTGGCTCTTCGGTGGACTGGAGGCCGCCATCGGTTATTTCACGGGGAGTCTTGCCATGGCATTAACCATTGTTGGCATCCCTGTCGCTATACAAACTTTCAAGCTCGGACTGCTTTGTTTATGGCCGTTCGGGGCTGAGGTGCATAACACCGACAATACTTTCGGGTGCCTCACTGTACCCCTTAATATCATTTGGATTATCTTCGGTGGATTGTGGGCATGGCTTTGTCATGTCTTCTTCGGCATCCTCTTAGGGATAACCATTATAGGGATTCCCTTCGCAAAGCAGCACTTCAAGATGGCAGGATTGTGCCTTGCTCCCTTTGGAAAGGATGTTACGTTGAACTTATAAAAAACTCTTTATAATTCTTGGTGGAGCCACGAAAAGTCTGTAACTTTGGCGAAAAACATAGGAGGTAACGCCCATGATTACGCTAGACAACTTCAACCAAGAATACACTGACCCGATAGAGGAACAGAGAATACGCCATTTCGTTTGCATGGAAATGGGGCGACGTATCCACCGATATATCAAAGCTATGCACGGAAGTAAGCAACAGATGTTGCGCTTCGAGGAGCATTTAAAGGACTTATCGTTGGAAGAGAAGGAGGCAGCAATAGCCCATTACATCGACTTGAACCGCAAGGTTATCAAGGGATTAGATATGAAGATCGTCCTAGCTCGTGCTATGGCAAACTATTCCGACACCTTTGATTATCTTGTAACGTTGGTCAATGACAAGCGAAAGATGGTCAGATACTTGAACTTGATACGTGAGATTTACATCAAGTATCACGAAGTCATCGAACGCAATGGACGCTTTGGTATCCTCGACCATAGGGGTCGCACGCTCGTAGAACCTAAGTATGAGTTCCTCCGCACATGCTATGTTTATGTGGACGACTTGCGTACTATGCCGCTAATAGCGCAACTGGATGGCAAGTTAGGACTGATTCTTCCAGATGGTAAAGACACCGTTGTGGCACCTTTCATATATGATAGTATATCGTTAAGAGACGAACCGCCATACTTTGAGGCACGCATTGGTGACAAAGAGGTGTTGCTTGATACGGACGGAAAGGAGCAAGCCAAAGAATCCGAGTAAGGCTCATCCCCATGCGTTGTCATTGGTTGCTAGAGGTCTTGAAAGGCTTGCGTAAACCTTTACGAACAAATGACTAGAGGCTTTGAAAGACCTACGTAAACCTTTATGCACAAATAACTGAAGGCGTCAGAAGTTCGATTAACAGAACTTCCGACGCCTTCTAGCGTATGAAATAATACTCTTTATTAGATCTTCTTCAGCAAGTTTGCCAAGCCATCAAGCTGACTTTGCCATAGACTTATCTTATCGTTGACCTTCTGAACATCAAGGTTTTGATTCAAATCGGGCGTATCACGCTCTTGTTTCAACAAATAGATGTACTGGCTAACGAGCTCCATTTTAGCTTGAACTGTCTTCTTCTTAGGGTAACCACGCTTGTCGATCTCACGTTGATATTGTGCAGATATATCGTTAATCTTGCGTCCTACCTCTACATACTGGCTCAACCACTGCTGGTAAACAGGGTTTACTGTCTTGTTCTCTAGTGGTGTTTTGTTATCCGAACTGCCCACTGGCTCATAAGTGCTCTGCGCCATTACCATTGTAGGAAGTGCTATCAGAGCCATTACCAATAACTTTTTAACTCTCATAATCTTATTCTTTTAAAATCAAAAATAGGCCGCAAATATAAGCGAAAAGCCACAAAGAACCAAAGTTTTTTCGTACTTTTGCATAAGACTCAACCCTACTTAAACTTCTTTTAAGCATATTCGTTGAGTGTAGATAAGAATTATTAAGAGTTATGAATAAGTATATCGAGGTAAAAGGAGCACGGGTGAATAACCTCAAGAACATTGATGTCAAGATCCCTCAAGGCAATTTCGTCGCTATCACGGGAGTATCGGGTTCGGGCAAATCGTCCCTTGCTTTCGACACACTCTACGCTGAAGGACAACGCAGATACGTAGAGAGTTTGTCAGCATACGCACGTCAGTTCCTAGGGAGAATGTCGAAACCTGAGGTCGACTTCATCAAAGGCTTGCCCCCAGCAATAGCCATTGAACAGAAGGTAATAGCACGTAATCCACGCTCAACAGTGGGTACTTCGACTGAAATATACGAGTATCTCCGTCTGCTTTACGCTCGTATCGGGCGTACCTACAGCCCCATTTCAGGCGAGGAAGTGAAGCATCACTCCGTTGAAGACGTCATTGAACGTGTAAAAACATACCCTGAAGGGACAAAGTTCTGCATTCTCTCGCCTCTACATGTGGTAGAGGGACGCTCTCAAGAGGCACAACTTGAGATGGAAATACAGGAGGGCTACTCTCGTATCTACGTCAATGGAGAGTTCATTCGCATAGAGGATTGGCTCGAAGAACACCCTGTAAATGAGGCTGATAAGCAACAGAAAGATAAGAAGAAACCATCGGAAGAGAAAGAGAAAGCCGAAATCTACCTTGTAATAGACCGTATGTCGGTGGAGAACTCAAAGGATGCTATCTCTCGATTAACCGACTCTTGCGAGACAGCCTTCTATGAGGGAGATGGCACACTACGCCTGATGATACTGCCCGCAAAGCTCACTTACACCTTTTCTACACGTTTCGAAGCTGATGGAATACGCTTTGAAGAACCTAACGACAATATGTTTTCATTCAATTCACCGCTCGGTGCGTGCCCTACCTGTGAGGGTTTTGGCTCCGTGATAGGCATTGATGAGAAGTTAGTAATACCTGACTCGGGGCTATCAGTGTATGATGGTTGCGTGCAATGTTGGCATGGTGACAAGATGGAAGCATGGAAGGAAGAGTTCTGCAGACGTGCTGCTCAAGACGACTTCCCCATCTTTAAACCTTACTTCGAGCTTTCGAAGCAAGAGAAGGAGTGCCTATGGAAGGGACTGCCAAGCGATAGGAAGAAGGATATACACGACCGTGTCTGCATTGATTCATTCTTTCAAATGGTCAAAGAGAACCAATATAAGATTCAATACCGCGTCATGATGAGTCGTTACAGAGGTAAGACTGTATGCCCAGAGTGCCGTGGAACACGATTAAAAAAGGAGGCTTCGTGGGTGAAGATAGGCGGACGTGCAATCACAGACCTCGTTGATATGCCTATAGTTGAGCTCAAGCAATGGTTTGACAAGCTGCAACTTACGGAACACGAAAAGGAAGTTAGCAAACGACTTATCACTGAAATCACTCACAGATTACAGTTCCTTTTGGACGTGGGATTGGGTTACTTGACCCTTAATCGCCAATCGAACACATTGAGTGGAGGTGAGAGTCAGCGCATAAACCTCACCACTTCGCTTGGATCCTCGCTCGTTGGATCGTTGTATATACTTGATGAACCTTCCATCGGATTGCATAGTCGCGATACTGATAGGCTCATCCACGTACTCAAAGAGTTGCAAGCTCTGGGCAACACAGTGGTAGTTGTGGAGCATGATGAGGAGATTATGCGGGCTGCGGATTACTTGATTGATGTGGGACCTGACGCTGGTAGGCTCGGAGGAGAGATTGTTTTCCAAGGCAAAGTGTCAGATATTAAGCGCATTGCCCCCACTGGTAAGGACAAAGAAGGCAATGCCGAATCGAAGAAACTACTATCAGAATACCCAAAATCACATACTATTCAATATCTTACGGGGACTGAAATGATCCCAACTCCAACCTCTCGTCGCCCTTGGAACATGGCTATCGAACTGAAAGGAGCACGCATGAACAACCTCAAGGGCATAAATGTTCGATTCCCATTGAACGTCCTCACGGTTGTAACGGGGGTGAGTGGTAGTGGTAAGTCGTCGCTCGTCAAGGGCATACTCTACCCTGCCATGAAACGCAGACTGGATGAGGTTGCTGACGTTCCAGGCGAGTATTCAAGTCTTGGAGGCGACTGGAAGCAGATTAAACACGTGGAGTTTGTGGATCAAAACCCCATCGGTAAGAGCACAAGGTCTAATCCCGCAACTTACGTGAAAGCGTATGATGAGATTAGAAAGCTATTTGCTGACCAGCCATTAGCTAAACAGATGGGCTTCAGCCCACAGTTCTTTTCGTTCAACATAGATGGTGGTAGATGTGAAGAATGCAAGGGGGCGGGTGTCATAACAGTTGAGATGCAGTTCATGGCAGACCTTGTTTTGGAGTGTGAAGCCTGTCACGGGCAACGTTTCAAACGTGAGATTCTTGATGTGCAGTTCCATGGTAAGAACATCAATGACGTGCTGAATATGACCGTATCAGAGGCTATTCAGTTCTTTACGGAGCATAAACGGCGCGCGATAGTGAATAAGTTAAAGCCCTTAGAGGATGTTGGTTTGGGTTATATCAAGCTCGGTCAGAACTCGTCCACGCTGTCAGGTGGAGAGAACCAACGTGTTAAATTGGCTTATTTCATTGGTCAAGAGCAACAGGAACCAACGCTTTTTATCTTCGACGAACCGACTACAGGACTTCATTTCCACGATATTAAGCGATTGCTCAAAGCCTTCCATGCACTCATCGAACGTGGTCACAGCATCCTAGTCATCGAACATAACCTTGACGTCATCAAGTGTGCTGACCACGTCATAGACCTTGGTCCCGATGGAGGAGACAAAGGGGGACGCCTCGTGATAGCTGGTACTCCAGAGGAAGTCGCCAACTGTAAGGAGAGTCTTACGGGTCAGTACTTGAGGAGAGGAAGCCTTTCTTAATCCAACAAAAGGCCTCCCCACCAACCATCTACAGCCTCACCCCCGTCCCCTCTCCGAATGGAGAGGGGCGTGAAAACTGCTAGTAGGAAGGGAGAGGATGGTTAGCAGAAATAGAAGTAATAATATTCTAGAATTAAGGAAGCGCCCTTCTCCATTCGAGAAGAAGCCTCACCCCCAACCCCTCTCCGAATGGAGAGGGGAGTGAAAACTACTAGTAGGATGGGAGAGGATGGTTAGCAGGAATAGAGATAATAATATTCTAGAATTAAGGAAACGCCCTTCTCGAATGGAGAAGGGCGTTTCCTTATGTCGAAAAGAGCCTCTCCTTGCATCAAAGAAACGCCCTCTTCATTTGCAAACAATAGTATTCACGCCCCTCTCCATTCGGAGAGGGGACGGGGGTGAGGCTGTAGATGGACGGGGATTAGGCTTCTTTACTACAACACAGGAGTAGTAACTCCCGATAGAGATGACTGCTTCGTATCGTTGAGTTGTTCGAAGATTACGATGTCATTCTTGCCCTTGTTGAGGTAACAACCAGGTAAGTAAAGGGTTTGTTGGGGTCCCACCTTCCAGTAACGACCTAAGTTGATACCATTGACAAAGACGATTCCTTTGCCCCAGTGTGCCATATCTAAGAACGTATCCCCTACTTTGTCGAGGCTGAACGAACCACTATAAAGAACGGGCATACCTGCTTTGTAGCCTGCTGGCAATCGGTTGGTATCAGGCATAGAAGCCATTGGCAGCGAGTACATCTGCCATTCGCCAGTAATCTCGTTATCGTCTATTGTGATAGGACGAGTGATTCCCTTCGCACTTTCCACGATACGTGCTCCGTAGTTAATGCGCCCCATGTTCTCCACAAGAATATCCAAGGTGCTGTTGAAGGGGATGTCAATCTCCATGCTATCCTTATCGAATACTTTGTTTAACTCGCCCTTCTTCTCACCGTTCACATAGACTACGGCGTAATCAGCCAAGCCTTTCATGCGCATGAGACCACTAATAGGTTGGTTGAAATGGCGGCGATAAAGCACATAACCAGAGCCTTGGTTGAGTTCCTCGAAAGTCATAGGATGGTCGCTCTCAACGGCTTTCATCGTGTTAATCATCGTCATTACGTCGACCGATTTACCCAAAGTTATATTCGGAATAGCGATGACTGGGATGCGTTCAGGCACTTCTGGCACCTTATAATCGACCGACTTTATCATCAAGTCACGCAATGCGTTGTATTTAGGAGTAGCCCAACCCGCCTCGCTGATAGGTGCATCATAATCGTAACTGGTCATA
Organism: Prevotella sp. 20925_1_30; assembly: GCF_041433025.1. NCBI lineage: Bacteria > Pseudomonadati > Bacteroidota > Bacteroidia > Bacteroidales > Prevotellaceae > Prevotella > Prevotella sp. 20925_1_30. The sequence goes on from NZ_JAPWAR010000007.1 coordinate 13,953, forward strand.
TCTGGCTGTATATTCGTTGCGTTGCTATAGTTCGCACCAGCGCTAAATCCGAAGTTAGTACCGCCATGTACCATGTAATAATTAAAGCTGATACCATTGTCGAGATACTTCTTTGTCTGCTTAACAACGCTCTCTGTCGATACACGTGGGAAGGGTTCCGCCCAGTGACTGAGCCATCCTGGATAGAACTCAGCCACCATGTAAGGTCCAACACCACCATGATACTCATTGACAACCTTCTTTAGTTTATCAATATCACCCTCTCCGTTGGCTGTTGGAAGAGCCCCTTCGATGGCTCCACCCTTAAAGAGCCAACTGCCATCAGACGTGAACATGGGTATAGTAAAGCCCGCATTGAGTAACAGCTGACGTATTTGTGCAGCGTACCTCTTGTGTGTTTCGAGTGGAATATCCTTGCGTTGAGCCACATAGGAACCAAATTCATTCTCTGCTTGAACCATTATCACGGGTCCACCCTGCGTCACTTGAAGGTCAAGCACTTGCTTTGCTAACTGATTGATGTACACTCGGCAGGAGTCTAGAAAAGGCTTATTATCGGTGCGAATCACCAAGTCCTTGTTCTTAGGAAGCCACCACGGATAACCTCCGAACTCCCATTCTGCACAGCAGTAAGGGCCTGGTCGGAGGATAACCATCAGTCCCTCTTCGCCCGCAGTCTTAATGAATTGACGTAAGTTGTGCGTTCCTGTGGACCAATCCCACACCCCCGGACTTGTCTCGTGATGGTTCCAAAAGATGTAAGTAGCCACTGCGTTGAGTCCCATAGCCTTCATCATCTTCATGCGATGACGCCAGTATGGAGCTGGAACACGTGCATAGTGCATTTCACCCGAGTGTATTTGGGTAGGCTTACCATCGTAGATAAAGTTACCATTAGCGATGGCGAACGTATGTTTCGTTTGTTTTGCAGCCATAACAGAACCTGCTGCTAGCAGTAAGACTGCCAATAATAAGAGTTTAATTTGCCTCATTCTATCAATTATATAGGTTAGATTAAATATTTATCTATAGGTTTTTAGAAGTCCGTTTAAGCTCCTTCATGGATAAAGATAGGTTCAGACTCCAAAGGACAAAGTTCTTAAAAAAGAACGAGAGTAGCAAATAAAACGATTGAAAAGTATGTCTTTTGTACGATAAAAGGATGATAGTAAATCATGAAGATATTGGTTTTTAAGTCTTTCGTCAGCAATAATTTGCGATAGAGATGAGGCTTTCCTTAGTTTTTTCTAGTAAACGAGATGTAATTGAAAAGAATGATGTATTTTTGCAAGACAATACATCTATTATATATTGTCAAGCTATTAAATGAAACGTAAATTCTTAATAACTATACTCCTTGCAATGGGTCTTGAGGTTGCTGCGCAATCGTATTCAACGTCCCTGTCAGTAGGTGATAACAAGCCAACCAATAGCATTGCTCAATCCTATGCAGACTCTTTGCAAATGTTGCGAGATAGTCTTTTCATGCCGAAGAAACAAAAACTAACATCGGTGAAAGTATCAGATACGAACCATATGCGGCTTCTCTTCCCGTTGACCTTCTATCGGGATGTGACGCAGCAGTTGTTCGCTAACGCCGATGCCGAGCGTGATTTCAATGCTAATCTCATGCACCTTTATCTCTTTCGTCCCGACTTAGTGAGTACGACGGAACGGGCTGTACAGCAACAACAAACGACACTCAATGACATTGAAAAGCCTATTCAACATGAGGTGGACATGGTTAGTAGGGTGAAAGAACCACCTATTGAACCTGTCGAAGCACCGGTTGAAGTACTTGTTAAAAAGCCTAACTTCTGGACTTACAAAGGCGACTATGCTTTGCAGTTCTTGCAGAACTACGTGTCAGGAAACTGGTATCGAGGGGGCGAAAGCAACTATGCTGCACGTGGATCAGTGGTTATGCAGGCTAATTATAACAATAAACAAAAGGTGAAATGGGATAACTGTTTGGAGCTAAGATATGGTATGCAGAGTAGCAAGTCGGACTCGTTACATAGCTTTAAGAGTACGGAAGACTTGATACGTCTTACTTCGAAGTTGGGCTTACAGGCAACAAAACAATGGTACTACACCCTTCAGCTCATCGGACAAACACAATTCTCACGTGCGTATAAGTCGAATGATCCTGTGGTATATGCCGACTTCCTTGCACCATTCAACTTGAATCTCTCTCTCGGTATGGACTATTCCGTCGATTGGTTCGAACACCGATTAAAAGGTAATATTCACCTTGCTCCGTTGGCATATAACATGAAGTACACCCGCTTCCGGAGCCTGTCAAAGCGGTTGGGTATCGGTGATAACAATCACTTCCTACATGACTATGGATCGGAATTCACCGTTGATTTGGAGTGGAAGATTATGGAAATGCTCACATGGAAGACCCGTCTTTATGGCTACACCACCTATAAGCGTGCCGAACTGGAGTGGGAGAACACCTTTACCTTACGCTTCAATCGCTTCATCTCAAGCCAGTTGTTCATCTATCCTCGCTTCGATGACGGTGTGAGTAGAGACTCTCGTTATGCTTTCTGGCAGCTGAAAGAGTTTGCTTCTATCGGTTTTCAGTATAGCTTCTAAAGCCTCCCCAAGCCCCTCCGAAGGAGGGGATGTATTCCCCAGAAGCCTATCTTTAATTCAACAAACAGCCTCACCCCCATCCCCTCTCCGAATGGAGAGGGGCGTGAATACTGCTATTAGCTTGCAAGTTAATGCTAAACAGGAATAGAGGTGATAATATTCTAGAATTGAAGAAACGCCCTTCTCCAACAGAGAAGAAGCCTCACCCCCAACCCCTCTCCGAATGGAGAGGGGAGTGAAAACTACTAGTAGGATGGAAGAGGATGGTTAGCAGGAATAGAGGTAATAATATTCTAGAATTAACGAAACGCCCTTCTCTAATGGAGAAGGGCGTTTCCTTATGTCGAAAAGAGCCTCTCCTTACATCGAAGAGACGCCCCCTTCATTTGCAAACAATAGTATTCACGCCCCTCTCCATTCGGAGAGGGGATGGGGGTGAGGCTGTAGCTGGATGGGGGAGAGGCTTCTTCTCCATTGGAGAAGGGCGTTCCTTTGTATCGAAGAAGGCGTTTCTTCACATCGAAGAAACGCCCTCTTTATTTGCAAACAATAGTATTCACTTCCCGTCCTATTACTTTGCTGGAGTGAAGATGTCCTGACATGCCTTCCAATCGTAATGCTTGTAAAGCATGTTCAACTTCGCTTCACGCTCCTTAAAAGAGCCGTAGTTCTTCTTTGCATTATCGGTCCATCCCGTTTCAGCTAAGGCTGCCACACGTGGTAAGAGTTGGTAGAAAGCAAGGTCACGACCCATTATATACTCTGTCCAAAGGTTAGCTTGTACACCCTTAACATGCGTCTTTAACGCTGGTGTAGCATCATCAGGAACAGGGTTATAACTATATGTCTTCTCTGTCGGGAGATACCCTCCTATGAGCGTGAGTCTATTGTCCTTCGTCTGATAATAGTCGATGTAATAGTACGTAGTAGGCGACATGATGACATCCAAACCACGCTTAGCAGCTTCGAAACCTCCGTCTGTTCCACGCCAACTCATGACCGTTGTCCCCTTGTCGACATCGCCTTCGAGGATCTCATCCCAGCCTATAATCGAGCGTCCCTTAGCGGCAAGGTGCTTTGCAACTTGGCTCATGAAGTAACATTGTAATTGCGCTTCTGCAGAGAATCCATTCGATCCTTTCAATCCGAGTTTCTTAATCTCTGCCTGGCAACGAGAGCATTCCTTCCATCTGTCACGAGGCGATTCATCACCTCCAATGTGGATGTATTTAGATGGAAATATGTCTACTATCTCATCGAGAACATTATTAACAAACTCGTAAGTCTGTGGGTTTCCAGCACAGAGAATGTCGGGGAATACGCCCCAAGACTCAGCCACTTTGTAAGGTCCACCAGTACATCCAAGCTCTGGATAAGCAGCCAGTGCGCCTAGCATGTGACCGGGCATATCAATCTCAGGAATCACTGTTATGTGACGTTTGGCAGCGTATTTTACGACCTCACGCATATCGTCCTTGGTGTAATAACCACCATAAGGAGTATCGTCATAAAGCCCTGTGTTGCGTCCAATTACCGTCTGCGCACGCTTCGAACCGACCTCAGTTAACTTCGGATAGCGGTCTATCTGTGCCCTCCACCCTTGGTCTTCTGTGAGGTGCCAATGGAATGTGTTGATGTTATGAAGTGCCAACATATCAATGAATTCCTTGATGAAATCCATCTTAAAGTAATGTCTCGCACAATCGAGCATCGTACCACGATAGCTGAAACGAGGCTGGTCAATGATTTGAGCAAGAGGGAAGCTGACGTTCTTTGCCTGCTCTACTGGCAATGACTTACGCAATGTTTGTATGCCATAGAACACTCCTGCGGCTGTCTTCCCTTCGATGGTAATGGTCTTAGTCTTTACTGTTATGACATATCCCTCATCGTTTTCTATCTTGTTATTGAGCTTTAGTATGATAACAGAACCCTTCTTGCTCGTGCCTTCTGGGGTGATTCCTGTGTTCTCACGAATATATTGTTTTAGAAATTGCACATTGCGTTGCATCGCCTCATCAGGGCTTAGTGAGAGGACAGAAGTTGTACCATCAAGTACAAAGGCTTCGCCTTTCTGCAGCGCAATAGATTGTGGTAAAGGTACTACCTGATAGTCTGCATCTGTGGCATGTAGGGCTATTGACGCCATCATAAGAGCCACAGAAAGTAGGATCTTTCTCATTTTCTTCGTTGTTTCTAAATGTTTTGTATTGATAAATAAATTGTTTTCTTCGTTAGAGATAGGACTGGATAAGCCCATTACTCATAGTCCCGTGAGATTGTCTATAGTGTGAGTTCGAGAACATAGTCAATCTCCTTCGGAGCCTCATCCATGTTAACTGTAATGCCATCACCCGTCTTTGTGAATCGAACAGGCTTCCCCGTGGCAAAGACTTTAGCACTCTTTACCTTGCGATTGCCCGTCGGGAGATACAAACTAGAGTCCATGCAATCAAGGATGTGGACGTATAACTTGTTGCCACGCTGCGTGCTTACGCCCCAGTCGTGAGGTGCAATTATACCGCCACGAGTGCCATAGATGGTCTCACCATATTGTTTCAACCATTCCCCCATAGCCTTTAGTCTATTCAAGGCAAGGTCTGGCAGGGCACCACCAGGCTCTGGACCGATGTTGAGCAAGAGGTTTGCATTCTTCCCAGCAGCCCTCACGAGCATCTGAATCAACTCCTTCGGCGACTTGTAAAGGGTATCGGTAATGTTGTAACCCCAGTGGTCGTTGATCGTTTGACACGACTCCAATGGTAACCGACTGATGTCTTGTCCTGACAAACCAGCCTTATTCTCGCCTGGTAAATCACGCTCGAATATCTGGATGTCTTCGCCTTCATTAGGTGTTTGATGGTGGTTATTACCAATGAGGCATTGCGGTTGTAGCTTATGAATGAGGGCATATTGCTCTGGTAACTGCCAATCGAAAGGCTTTGAATCACTATCATGATCCCACCAACCATCAAACCATATCGCACCGACGGGACCATAGTTTGTGAGCAACTCAGTTAGTTGTGTATTCATGAAATGATAGTAACTTGCCCAGTTTGCCTTGCTCTTGTCACGCCCAGTACCTAGTCCGGTGCGCCCTTGTGGATAGTCCTCCCTACCCCAATCGAGGTGTGAGTAATAGAGGTGGAGCTTAATTCCTTGTCGCTGACAAGCCGCTGCCAGTTCCTTAATAATATCCCTTTTGAAGGGCGTTCCATCGACAGTGTTATAGGTACTCGTTGCTGTCTTGAAGAGCGAGAAACCATCGTGATGACGGGTGGTAATGGTGATATACTTCGCACCAGCGTCCTTGATAGCCTTCACCCAAGCGTCTGCGTCGAACTCAGAAGGGTAGAAGGTCTTAGCTAACTTAGGGTATTCTCGATAGTTAATGTCCTTGTTGTGCATCACCCACTCGCCCACTCCCATCATCGAGTAGAGCCCCCAATGCAGGAAGACACCGAACTTCTCATCTTGAAATTGTTGACGTGCTTGAATGTTTTCAGGCGTTGGATGATAGGCTTCTTGTGCCCAACTCGTGTGCGCAAGGAGCATGATTACAACTGAAAGTAAAGTCTTTTTCATTCTAATAGGTAATTGTTTAGGTTGTTTGCAAAGATAGTTAAAAACTTTGATAAGTATGCACTCAAAGGGAAGAAGATATGTCCTTTATACAGGTTAAACCTCTTTTCGATTGCAGAAAATCCACCCTTAGTGGATTACCTGCACCTTTCTAGGCTCTTCCTCGCCCACCTTTATTATATAGACACCTGATGGTAAGTTGTCGAAGTAGAGCTTATCTCCCTTGCTCATCATACTCTTAACCAGCATACCTGCCGTGTTATAAATACCAACAAGAGTACCAGTCTTCGTGCCTGTGAGCGTTATCTGTCCTTTATATGTAGTGATTTTAATGGCATCCGAAACCTTGGTCGCGGTGATACCATTGGGTATGTTACCTACAACATCATCCTTTTTACGTTCGATGAAAAGCTGTACACCGCTCGTCTTACCGCCTCGTTCCACTGTCCATGTGCGTGTGGTAAGGTTATCGTCAGTGGTTTCTGTATAAGTGACAGGTACCATCTGTCCCTGTACTGATGCTGTGATATTCGGTTTCGGAGGCATTTCATCGTTTTTGCCAATGGTCATATAGGTTTCTTCTGGTACTCCTTTAAACTCCACTTCAGGCTTCGTAACCTCAATACCACCGTCTTTTTTCGAGTTATTCGATATGTCGTAATAACGGATATCATCGCCTATTGTCTCTATACGGAGCAGTCCCTCGCTAGCAAAGTAGATGTCTATTTTCTCTCCAGTATCGGGTATTACGAAGCTATAAGTGGGCACTCTCTTCATCAATCGTTGCGGAATAAAGACATCGCAAGCGCCATCGTTGTCCGTTGAAGGGAGCAAGACGTGGCGGAAGGTATGTCCCATATCATCCGACATCAGCACTCGCACCTTACTTCCTGATCGAAAGAATGACTTGTCAACTGTCCATGTCAAATGCAGGAGATCACCCTTCTCATAATGATTATCAATGGTTGTTGTAAGTTTAAAAGGCGTAGCTCTTACGACCTTGATGTTCGCTATGTAACTATCATAAAGGGGTGCTTGATGTTTCTGCATAGCCTCCTCTACAGGGAGAGCATCACTCACACTGAACCAGAAACGATAGTCTCCTACAGGGATACTATTCGAATTGGTCACCTCCGCACCAGTGCCATTATACCTCACACCAAAGTCTATTACATTGCTTTGTTGTGGTGCATAAACAGGGAAGTGAGCGGGCTTCTGCGGTGTACATCCATATTGATTAAAGGTGTAATGAAGCGTTTTTTGCTCCTGATCCGTTGCATAAACAGGAATGGAGAAAAACGTTCCTTCTGGTACAACATAGGTGTCCTTCATGCGTTCGCGATCGATGTGTGGAGCTGTATTAGTCGTATTTGGGAATCGTTCCACCAATCGGTAATCAGCCTTCGGGGTCTCATGAAGGATCTTCTTGAGGCACTCCAATGATACAAAGTCCTGCTCCGATGATGATCCATAACTAATGATTGACTGTCCAGAACCAGGTTCCGTGCCATATCCGAGCATCCCTTGACTCTGTGTAAAGGGGTGGTTTGAACCCAATAAATGCCCCAGTTCATGAGCGATGGTGGGCATGGATTGATTGATGACAATGCCTGTTCCCTTCCAAGTATCATTCCATATCCCCCCGACGGAAGCAAGTCCTTGCATTCCACCACTATCTGAGTAATCGAGAACAATACCTATATCGTAGTTGTCAATACCAATAGCTGCATTGATGAGAGCGGTTCCATCTTGATAAGTATAGTCCCGATTGTAAGTCTTTTCGACCAATCGTTCGTCCTTGATAACCTTGAATTGCAATCCAAAGTCACGTACATAGATACTATTCAGATAGGTTTCCAGCTCTGTCCAAAAGGCTTTGATCTTATCGAAGTTGCCGTTGAATTTCTCGGAGTTGTACTCCTTTGCACTCATAAAGACAGCCAGTCTCATCACACGATAAACACCATCTGTCACCTTCGTATCCTCTTCTTCACTACCTCGTGTGCGTATTCTCTCTTGTAGGGGATCGATACCCAACACTCCACACTTCATCTCCTTCGACTCTAACGGATGGTTGACAACCTGCGCATGGAGCTTTGACTGCAATGTTGGAAACACCATTAATGCACCCACGAGGGTAATGGTTGGTAAGATTCGACTCATCTTGTAATGTCTTAAATAGTTGTTTCTTAGAAATAAATAGAACTCTGTTTAATTACTGCAAAGGCTTGACAGGTATCTTATCGACATACTTTTTCAATAGATCTCGTCGACAGAAATTGAAGCCAGCAAGGCTTAGGTAGGCTGCATCCTTCGACACTCTTTCACGGAAGCTATCGTAGTTTTTGAGCTTTTCGGGCGTCCATCCTGCTTCAGCAACAGCCAGTAGGCGAGGCAAAGCGAGGTATTCTAGGTAAGAGACTGTCTTTACATGCTCTGTCCAAAACGTCGCTTGCACACCTTGATAATAGGTTTGCAATGATGCTGGTAGGCCTTCGGGAACAGGTTTAACACAATAGGTAACACGCAAGCTATCCGCTCCTTTGCCTGCTGCGTTAGGCTCATCTGCAGCCGTACTCTGCCTCCTGTTGATATAATAAGGGCCGAAGAAGGTCACGACATTATCGAGTTTCTGCTCCGCTGCCATGCGTGCCGACTGTGCTGCGGGGTACCAACAATAGACCTTCACGTTCGCTTCCTTGATCAGATCTAACTCTGTTCCTTCAGCCGTAATAGCCTCGTTCCACACCGCTGTTGTGCGTCCTCTCGAATGGAGATAGTCCGCCATCTGCTTGATAAAACGGCTCTGCAACTGTCGGTAGTTATGGAGTCCTTCTGTCTTATAGAGGCTTTGGCACTCCTCATTCTGCCGCCAGGCATCGTCTGGACACTCGTCTCCTCCGATGTGAACAATGCGTCCGGGGAAGAGATCGCACACCTCTTTTAATATGTCACGAGCGAAGTCCACGGCTGCAGGATTAGCCACATTCAACACATCATGAGACACTCCCCACTCTGTCCAAACGCTATGCTGCCCTGCAGGGTCGCAACTATACTCTGGGTAAGCGGCCATTGCTGCCATGAAGTGACCGGGCATATCGATCTCAGGAATCACGTTGATATGTCGCTGATGAGCATAAGCTACGATCTCCCGAATCTCCTCTTGTGTGTAAAAGAAGGGTCCGTAAGGTTCGTTACTACGCACTTCTCCTAATTTCACATCCGAGTATTTCGTACCAGGGGCAGTAGCTCCAACGGTGGTTAAGCGCGGATACTTCTTTATCTCGATACGCCATCCTTGATCGTCAGTGAGGTGCCAATGAAAGTTATTCATCTTGTAGTTCGCCATGAGATCAAGCAGTCTTTTAATCTCAGAAACGCCGAAGAAGTGGCGAGCCACGTCCAACATGAAGCCACGATAAGCGAAGCGTGGACTGTCCGTAATGCTCATGCAAGGTAGAGTGAGGGCTGTCTTCTCCATCTTCTGACGGGCTGCGAAGGCTGGTGGCAGAAGCTTTTTAATAGTTTGGAAGGCATAGAAAAATCCTGCTGTGGTCGTTGCCTTAATCGTAATATCCTGCTGCGTGATATGGAGCTGATAGCCTTCTACGCCCTCGGTTGTCGTGCGTATGAGATAGATAAAAGGGTTCTTAAGATTCTTCGAAACCTTGAGTTGGCGGTTAGTTACCTGCTGGTAATGGGCAGCAAAGTTCTTAGCTTCCGCCAAGATCGTATCTGGAAGCTGTCGACCACCTATCGAGAACGAAGCAGGCAAACGCAGTGTTCCACCCGTCGCAACGATTTCGCGCGGTTGAGGAATGAGTCCGATGGCTTGTTGCGCACGCATGGCACAACTGAAAGTAACGGCTATCAGTAAAAGAAAGAATCTGTTCTTTTGCATGAGGATATAGTTATATAATAAGGTATTGGTTATATTGGTCTACATAAAGATTAGGTTTTCATGTGCCATAAACACGCCCACAAAGATAGCAAATTATTTTGACTTGTTCACTTCTTCACCCCTTTTTTGTATCTTTGCAGCAAGTTAACTAAAATGTAAGGAAACGTTATGGGAATGATAGATAAATGTTGTTCGTGGATGAAGAGACGCATGGGAGGACAGGTAACAGTCGGTGAGATATTCTTTTCGATGTTACTCCTTTCACTCCTTCTTGCATGGCCTTTAGTTGCCTTGATGACGGTCTTTTTATATGACCAAAGCAGTGTTCCACTGGCTATTGATATATCCAGATGGGTGGTTACACTCGTTATCTGGCTTTATCCTGTATATATCATTCCCTTGCTCTTCATGGCTAAGAAGATGGCAAGGAAGCATGGGAAAGCATTGTTGTTTTATATCATCTCGGGTGCACCTATTATATTACTGGCACTCAGCATACTCTTAGCTGTGAGTCCATTAGCGCAAGAGTTGCCAAAAGGAGCAGACTTCTTCACTTATAAACGGATTGGAGATGAAATCGGCGGAAGCTACTCGATGGATGAAAACCATGTGTATTATATGCTTCAAGAGGTTAAGGGGGCGGATGCCAAGACATTCCAGGTTATGACCAACGAGGGCGATTATGGCGTGGATAAAAACCATGTTTACTATCTTGGGGAGGTGTTAAAAGGGGCTGATCCAACGACCTTTAAGGTGGGAAAGAACGGCAAGGCTTACGACGGGAAGGACTGTTTTATCTATGGAAAACCCTATCATGTCGCCGATTATAAAACGTTCCGTATGGGCAAAGGGAACTGGGATTTGGATTGTAAATACGCCTATTACTTGGGTGATAATGCGCAGGAAGAAGGTGCAAAGAGGCTTCGGATCAGCGATTGGAAGTCGTTTAAAGGCTTGAACGAACTGTACGCCAAGGACAATAAACAGGTGTATTTTCAAGATAAAGTGGTGCAGGGTGCCGATGCCGCCACATTCTTTACTTATAAAGACAATAAGCATGTGGGACAGGATAAGACGTGCGTTTACTACGATGGACAGCCTCGCGAATTGAAAGATTATCGACTATTAACGCCGTCAAACATCAATGATAACTATTATACTTATGGGCAATCAGTCTATAACTCTGAGCTTCTGAAGATGCCTTCATGTACTGACTTAAAGCACTTGCAATCGCTTGATTACACCGATTGGAGTAAGGACTTGCGCCATGTCTATTGGAAGAATAGGCTGGTCAAGGGCGCTAACCCAGCCACATTCAGCCCCTTGCCATCGTTGTTATTAACGATTGATTCGAGTGATGACATTAATAAAGATAACGATTACGGGAGGGATGCGACGCACATATACTATCGTGAAGTAATGCTCAAGGATGCCGATTACAACAGCTTCATCTGTGGGTGGGATGCACAAGAGCAGATGGCTTTCGCCTTCGATAAACACCGATTTTATGAGGGGCACCCAACGCCTTTGATACGTAAGTATAGAGGCTCCACCCACGCCTACAACTAGCCTCACCCCCGTCCATCTACAGCCTCACCCCCGTCCCCTCTCCGAATGGAAAAGCCTCCCCCAACCCCTCCGAAGGGAGGGGAGAGCCTAACGGGAGCTAGCTAGGAAAAGGCACTCTTAATACAAAGGGGGCGTCTCTTTGATGCAAGGAGAGGCTTTTTTCGACATAAGGAAACGCCCTCTTCAAATCGAGAAGGGCGTTTCTTTAATTCTAAAATATTATTACCTCTATTCCTGTTTAGCATTACTTTACAAGCTAATAGTAGTAATTACGCCCCTCTCCATTCGGAGAGGGGACGGGGGTGAGGCTGTAGAGGGTTGAGAGTTAGGCTTCTCTTCCCTTCCTACTGCGCAATAATCTCCTTGATCATAGCGATGAGTTTCTCCTCACCTAAGCCCGAGCGCTCACCAGCGGAAGCAATCGTTGCCTTCTTGAGGATGAGTTTTCCAAGTGGAGAGTTTAGCATTTTGAAAGGTGTGTAACGTGCTGCAAGTTCCTTTTTCAGTGTTGGATAAGCTGCAAAAAGGTCTTTTAGCTGCGTTTCGGGTGTGATGGCAATAGGTTTCTTTGCCGTCCCTTCAGTTGAATCAGAGCCTTCTTCGGGATTAGCTGGGGTGCTTCCTGTATTGTTACCAGTGGGAGAGTTTGGTTCCTGATTAGCCCATGTTAATAGCGTTTGAGAGCCTGTCAGCGAACGAATATGTGTGCAATCCTGCATCATTTCGAGTACACCTCGGAAATTACCAGCGTCATCGTGCACCGCAAAATAGACGATGTAAAGGAACACCTCAGGCTTGTTAATCCAAAATTCAGCCTTATCCTGCTCCCCATTACGGAACTTCTCAACAATCTCCTTAACGATATGTACGCTCTTACGAGGGTGACAGTTGGATACTTCACGACCAATGACATTCTTCGAACGAGGGAATATTCGATGGTCAGTGTCCGAATAGAACTTCACCAATTCATGCTCATCTACGAAAGAGATGTCTACTGGTAAGTGCTTATAAATAAGGTTGATTTGTTCCAAGGTGAGCTTTCCCGTGGTTACATCTAACTCCTGATCTTTTCCAACGGAATAGCCATGTTTCTTTAAAAGTGCCTGTAAGTCAGCCGCAAAGGAGCTATCATCAGCGGTGGATGTTGTGGCAGTCTTTGGCGTTTCTTCATGCTTAACATCAAAGAAAGCAAAGCCTATCTCTTGATCACCCGACTTCATATCCTCAAATTCGGCAGGGCTGATTAATGCCAAGGAAGTGGGATAGAGGATACGTTCCTCCTTATCCATAAGGTCGCGTGCAAGCTCTATCATCTCCTTTTGTGCAGCTATGAACTGATCCTCATCACCAGCTTCCAAGAGTTGATAACAGTTCTTGATAGCATCTCGAACGATGTCATCAAAGTTCCACATCGTCGTTGTTGGTCGATCAAAACCTTTCTTTTCCAATAACGGATAGAGCTGGTTTTGCTTGCGATGGTAGTGCTTTGGATATTGACGGAACTGATCGTACAATTCGAGCCATTGGTTTTTAATGACGGGATATTGCACTAGGTCCTCTGCAGCAAGCAATAGTTTGCGCATCTCATCATTCTCTTTATAATAATGTGTAAGCGGATGGTCGGCTGGTAACTCTGGTCGACTCGTGTCCATGAACCCCTCCAGTAGCTCATTCACCTTGCGCATATCCACACGTACACACTCGTCTTCAGCACCATCTTTAAGCGTTTGCTCCATGTAAGCAATGTGATAGGGGCGAATCTTCCCCACCTTTGTTCGCATGATTTCACGTGCATCCTCGAGTGTTATCTTACCTGTTTCGTAACGCTCCTCAACGTCAAGAAGCGCCTTCATCTTATCCATTTCTATCTCTGGGAGATAGTCTTTCATCTTATTAACCATAGTCTGTTACAGATTAAATATTCGTTTGTTGCAAAGGTACTTACTGATAACGAATATCTTAGATAACATTTGTTACCTGGTGATGTTAAATCCTTTTGGTTTTTAGTTAAATAATCTTTTAAATCCTGGAAGTCGCTACTTCTTAATCAGAAAGTAGTGTGTTTGCAAGCTTAAAATACTTCTCCTCTCATAACCTCATCCACTTTTATATCCGTCTTATCGGTTGGGATGTGTGCAAAGAACTGAAAGGAGAAGCAGACAGCGAGCTTATAAGCACGACTTATCAGCGGTAGGAAGCGATCGTAATAGCCTCTTCCACGTCCGAGGCGATTACATTCTGCATCGAAAGCCATGCCCGGAATAAGGGCAAAGTCGATGCTTTCATAATCATCGAAATAGTTACCAGTGGGTTCCATGATTCCATATGAACTGCATTCCATTGCTTCCCACCCCCGAAAGAGACGCAGTTCCATCTCCGTCGGACTCACTACTACGGGTAGCAGTATGCGCTTCCCGTCATCGTAGAGTTGCTGAATAAGCTCGTGTGTGTTGACTTCGTCGGGCATTGAGGTATATAAGAAAATGGTATTAGCAACCCTTAATTGCGGATGAGCCTGCACCTTATTTATAATAAGGTGTGACTGTTCTGTGAGTTCTTCAGCCGTGAACTGCTGTTTGAGCAGTCGTACATAACGGCGCAACTCAGGCTTCGTTTTCCCCCTAAAGTCCTCCTCCCATGTGGGAGAGGAGGGTTTAGGAGACAGGTTGTATGTCATTATCTTCTTAGATTAGGACGGGTTCGTCCGTGTGAAACAGACGTATCCCGTGCATGATTTTGAGGTTTTAGAAGAAGGCTCCGAGGCATCTTGAAGACACTTAAAGCCCGCTTTATAGTTTCGTCCGTGAGGTTAGCATACTCGTAAAGAGCCTGCTCATCAAGGATATTATAGATGATTCTACTGTTGAGGTAATCCTCCAGTAGGGTGTGCGAACGCATGATCATGAGGTTACGACGATGTAGCCCGTTGCGGTCGGCATAGTTAGCAAAGTCGCTGACAAGGTTCTGCTTAGACAGATAAGCAGCTAGTGGGCGCATCTCTGTGTAGGTACTTAACTTCTTACGATACTTGTCCGTGTAATTGAAGCAATACTGCATCATCAGTCCACTAAGCACCGCCTCTTTGAAATAAGACGTCACCTTCGATGTGTCCTCAGGCACGAATATATCAGGCGTAATACCTCCTCCACCATAAACAGTGCGCCCGTTATGGGTGTGATAGGCTGGTCCTTTATGCTTAATACTATCCTGTGAGAAGAATTCTCCATTCTTGTAACGTGTGAGAATGTCGTTCTCATAGTCGATGTTATCGCCTGGCTTGAATGGTTTCTGTATGCATCTGCCTGACGGAGTGTAGTATCTTGCCACTGTAAGGCGTATCATGCTACCATCAGGGAACTGTATTTGCTGTTGCACAAGACCCTTTCCAAATGATCTGCGACCCACTATTAAGGCCCTATCATTGTCCTGCATTGCCCCCGCAAAGATCTCTGCTGCAGATGCAGAGTTCTCATTGATGAGTACAACCATTGGTATATGTTGATAGCTTCCACGCCCATCACTACGGTAATCTACCCTTGGGCTCTTCCTTCCTTGTGTATATACAATGAGTCTATTCTTCGGTAGGAACTCATTAGCCATTTGTACGGCGGCATCGAGGATGCCCCCTCCATTGTCTCGAAGGTCGATTACTAACTGTCTAGCTCCTTGTATATTCAAGGATTGCAGAGCGGCAAGCATCTCTGCATAAGTGCGTTCGCCAAAGTTCTTAACACGTATATATCCAGTGGAGTCATTCAACATATAAGCTGCCGAAATACTCTTCACTGAGATGTCACCACGCATCACTGTGAATATTCTTGGTTGACGATCTCCATAGCGCAAAACGCCTATCTTGACCTTAGAATCTTTAGGTCCTTTGAGCCTGCGCATGGCTTCTTCGTTTGTAGCAGACTTCCCCACGAAAGGCTTACCACCGATACTTACCACCTTATCACCAGCCAGAATGCCAGCCTTATCAGCAGGTCCATCCTTGATAACATTCTGTACTCTCAATGTGTCGTTACGTATGATAAACTCAATACCAACGCCTGAGAAGGAGCCTTTCAAGTCGTCAGTAGCAGCCTGAACATCCTTTGCGCTGATGTAAACAGAGTGTGGATCGAGCTCCGAAAGGATCTCTGGTATAGCCTTCTCAACCAGTTCGTCGATATTGACAGAGTCGACATACTGATCATCAATGATGTGTAGTAAGTTATTCAATCGATTACTTCCACTATTGATGATATTCAATCGGTTACCAGAGAAGTGATTGGCATAAAAGGTGCCAATGAGGACTCCGATGACTACTGACACAGCCATCAACAGCGGTACGAAACGATTATTTTTATCTTTATTCATAAATGTTCTTACTTATCAGCGGGCATTTCTTACACCTTATTATATTAGTCTTGTCCGTCCTCCAAAGCCTTATATTCAACCTTTACACCAGCCTTCTCCAGCAAGTCGACACCATCGGTTAGGCGATACTTCTCGGCATATACGACTCGACGAATGCCTGCTTGGATAATCAGTTTAGAGCATTCAATACATGGAGAAGCCGTCACGTAGAGTGTTGCACCATCACTGTTATTACTGCTTCTTGCCAGTTTCGTGATAGCGTTAGCCTCGGCATGCAAGACGTAAGGAAACGTCGTTCCAGTCTCGTCCTCACAGACATTCTCGAATCCACTTGGCGTACCATTATAACCGTCACTAATAATCATCTTGTCCTTAACTACTAGTGCTCCGACCTGTCGACGACGGCAGTATGAGTTCTCCGCCCATATCCTTGCCATGCGTAGATAACGATAGTCTAGAAGGGATTGTTTGCTGTTCATGCTTAAAGCTCTTTGTTAGTTCTTATTCCATCACGCTCCATCAACGCCTGTATCGTTGGTTCCTTACCACGGAAACGCTTATAGAGTTCCATTGGATGTTCCGTCCCTCCGCGAGAGAGAATATTGTCGCGGAAACGTTGCGCAGTGCTTTGGTTGAAGATTCCTTCGTGTTTGAACACACTGAAAGCATCGGCATCCAGTACCTCAGCCCACTTGTAGCTATAGTATCCGGCAGCGTATCCTCCCGCCATGATATGCGAGAATTGCACTGTCATACACGTGTCTTTGCGTTGTTCCCCGATAATCGCCTTTGCCCAAGCCTGCTTCTCGAAAGGAATGATATCATCGGTAAACTCCTCCTTTTGTGTGTAGTATGCCATATCGAGTAAACCGAATGCAACTTGTCTTAAACAGGCTGTTGCAGCACCGAAGTTACGACTGGCAATAATCTTGTCAATCAGTTCATCGGGCATTGGTTCACCTGTTTGATAATGGAAGGCAAAGGTCTTTAAGAACTCTTTCTCTACTGCGAAGTTCTCCATGAATTGCGAGGGTAGCTCCACAAAGTCCCACCAAACGTTGGTACCAGACATGCTTTCGAAGCGCGTGTTAGCGAACATTCCATGTAGAGAATGCCCAAACTCATGCAGGAAAGTCTCGACTTCTCCGAGTCGAAGTAACGCTGGTTTGTCCTCCGTTGGCTTAGATAGATTCATCACTAAAGACGCATGCGGGCGCACGTTCTTGCCGTCTTTATCGATCCACTGACCCTGGAACTCGGTCATCCAAGCACCATCCCTCTTGCCTTTACGAGGGTGGAAATCGACGTAGAGAACCGCTAAGTAGCTGCCGTCCTTGTCGTAGACTTCATAAGGCTTAACGTCAGGATGATAAACAGGAATTGCCTTATTCTCCTTGAATGTAATACCATAAAGGCGAGTGGCAAGCCCGAATACACCTTTAATGACATTATTTACTTCAAAGTAAGGGCGTAACATCTCGGGGTCAAGATCATACTTCTTCATCTTCAGCTTATGCGTATAATAAGCTGCATCCCATGGCTCCATCTTGAAGTCTTCGCCCTCTATTTCCTTTGCTAAAGCCTCTACTTCCGCATGTTCGGATAGTGCAGTAGGCTTGTAAGCAGTTATGAGGTCATTCAGTAGTTTATAGACATTCTCCACCGAAGAAGCCATGCGATATTTCATGACATAATCAGCGTATGTATCGTAACCAAGCAACTGTGCCATCTCACGACGTAGGTTCACGAGACGCTTGCAGACCTCAAGATTATTCGTATCATTGTCCTTTATGCACAGAGTATTGCGTGCCATGAATAATTCCTGACGCAAGTCTCTTTGCGTACTGTACATCATGAATGGTCCATAACTGGGTGCATCGAGTGTGAAAACCCACCCTTCAAGCTCACGTTCTTTGGCTGCTTCGCGTGCAGTCTCACGTGCCGTATCAGGTAAACCATCGAGTTGCTGTTCGTTAATAATATGTAAGGTGTAAGCCTTATTCTCCTTAAGAAGGTTCTGAGAGAACTGCAATGAGAGCATAGAAGCCTCTTCGGTGAGCTGGCGGAGGCGGTTTTTTCCATCCTCATCAAGCAACGCACCACTACGAACAAAGCCGTCATAGCTATTCTCCAGTAGTCTGGCTTCCTCTGGTGTCAGCTCCCGATGGTGCTCATGCACGCATTTGATCCGTTCGAACACCTTAGGGTTCAGACTCACATCATTGCTATGCTTCGTGAGAATAGGGCTCATCTTCTGTGCCAGAGCATCCATCTCATCGTTCGTTTCAGCACTTAGCATATTAAAGAAAACAGCCTCCACACGATTCAACAAATCGTAGTAATGCTTTCGTCCCTGTACATCATCTTCGGGTATGATAGTATTCTCGAAGGTTGGTTCTTCGGGGTTATTAACAATCTTCTCTATTTGTTCATCCTCACGACGAATGCCCTCCATCATAGCTTCCTCATAGTCTTCTAGGCGGATACGATCGAATGGCACCGTGTCATGCGGTGTATCGTATGGTAGAAAGAAAGGGTTTTTGTGTGTCCCTTCTGTTGGTGTTTTATCTGTCATATTATATCTCTCAATCTTATCAATGTACAAAGGTAAACAAAAAAAAGGAATTTCGCTCGTATTGAGAAGATAATTAACGGAAATTTAAAAGAACTTTTTTTTAACCTCTCGTAATGGGTGGGAATAACTCGTCTAGCCTCCTCCTGCAGCCCTACTCGGCGTCTCGCTCCAACTCCTCTCCGAATGGGAAAGCCTCCCCCAAGCCATCCGAAGGGAGGGGAGAGCCTAACGGAAGCCAGTTAGAAAAAGGCACTCTTAATACAAAGAGGGCGTTTCTTTGATGCAAGGAGAGGCTCTTTTCGACATAAGGAAACGCCCTTCTCGATTGGAGAAGGGCGTTTCTTTAATTCTAGAATATTATTACATCTATTTCCGTTTAGCATTACTTTGCAAGCTAATAGCAGTAATCACGCCCCTCTCCATTCGGAGAGGGGTTGGGGGTGAGGCTGTAGATGGGACGGGGTGAGGCTGTTTGTTTGCACTTTGATTATGCTTTTTGAGTTCCAGCGAATAGCCTGTATGATGATAAAAGGTACTCGGTTTGCCTAAAAAACCTTATTACAAGCAGTCTAATTCATAGAAAAGTAGTATCTTTGCACATTAGTATGTAATTATAAAACATCGGTAGTTTAGACAACAATTAAACATTCATAATCGTGGCTGAAACAAAGTATATCTTCGTAACGGGCGGCGTTGTTTCCTCTTTAGGGAAAGGTATTATCTCGTCGTCAATCGGTAAGCTCCTGCAAGCAAGGGGTTACAACATCACCATTCAGAAGTTTGATCCGTACATAAACATCGACCCTGGAACGCTAAACCCATACGAGCATGGGGAGTGCTACGTAACTGTTGATGGTATGGAAACCGACCTTGACCTCGGTCACTATGAGCGTTTTACGGGCATAAAGACCACTAAAGCCAACTCAATGACTACTGGTCGTATCTACAAGAGTGTCATTGATAAGGAGCGTCGGGGCGATTATCTCGGTAAGACCATACAAGTTGTTCCACACATAACAGACGAGATTAAGCGTAATATCAAGCTCCTTGGCAAGAAGTATCATTATGACTTTGTGATCACAGAGATTGGTGGTACGATAGGAGATATTGAGTCGGCACCATTCTTGGAGGCTATTCGTCAGATGAAATGGGAACTCGGAAAGCGTGCTATCAACCTCCATTTGACATACGTGCCATACCTTAAAGCAGCGGGCGAGTTGAAGACTAAACCAACACAACATAGTGTGAAAGAGTTGCAGAGTGTGGGTATTCAGCCTGATATTCTCGTGCTTCGTACAGAGAAACATCTCGATGATGACATTCGCAAGAAGGTGGCTGCTTTCTGTAACGTGGACTTCGACTGCGTTGTACAAAGCGAAGACTTGCCTAGCATTTATGATGTTCCTATCAATATGCAAGCACAAGGTTTGGATGCAGCAATATTGCGTAAGTGTGGCGAAGAGGTAGGTCCTGCACCGAGCCTAGGCCCTTGGAAGGAGTTCCTCGACCGTCAACGCAAGGCAAAGAAAGAAGTTCATATCGGTCTTGTGGGCAAGTATGACCTGCAAGATGCATATAAGAGTATTCGTGAAGGACTGCTTCAAGCAGGTGTATATAACGACCATAAGACAGTTATAACATTCATTTCTTCAGAAGAGATAACCGAAGATAACGTTGCAGAAAAGCTAAAGGGACAGGACGGAATAGTGATTTGTCCGGGCTTTGGACAGCGTGGTATCGAAGGGAAAATAGTGGCAGCACATTATACACGAACCCATGACATCCCGACGTTCGGAATCTGTCTTGGTATGCAGATGATGGTTATTGAGTTTGCACGGAACGTCCTCGGATATAAGGATGCGAACTCTCGTGAGATCGACGGAAAGACTCCGCACAACGTTATTGATATCATGGAGGAGCAGAAGAACATAACCAACATGGGTGGAACAATGCGTTTGGGAGCTTACGAGTGTGTACTTCGTCAAGGCTCAAAGACATTTGATATTTATAAACAAGAACATATCCAGGAGCGTCACAGACATCGTTATGAGTTTAATAACGACTATGAGAAGGAATTTGAAAAGCATGGTATGCAGTGCGTCGGACGCAATCCTGAGAGTGAGTTAGTCGAGATTGTAGAGGTATCGGGACTACGTTGGTACATCGGAACTCAGTTCCATCCAGAGTATCAATCGACGGTTCTTCACCCACACCCATTGTTCCTCTCATTCGTAAAAGCATCTATAGACAATCAGAAAAAACAATAAATGGATAAGAAAACTATTACTGGGTTCATCCTTATAGCCCTAGTACTTTTTGGCTTTGCATGGTGGCAACAACCATCTAAAGAGCAGCTTGAACAACAACAAAAAGAGGCTCAACTCGATTCTATCGCAGCGGCTAAGAAGAACGCAAGTCAGAAACTCCTTGCAGCAAAACAAGCACAACAAAAGGCACAGGCTGCCACTGATACGACGGCTCTCTTTCATTCGGCACTGAATGGAAAGGCGCAAGATATCATACTAAAGAATGGTAAGGTGGAGTTGACCTTGTCGACTAAGGGAGGTGTTGTTCGTAAGGCAGTTATCAAGAACTATGTAGGTCATGACATTGATGTAAAGGATGGTTCTAAGGATCAGAAAGACCTTACTTTATTCAGTGGGAACGATCAGAACCTTAACTTCATGCTGTCTGCTAAGACTTCAAACATCGAAACAAAGGATCTTTACTTCACGCCTTCTAACGTCACAGATAGTACTGTTACGCTTACTGCTGAGGCTGGGAAGGGTAAGACCTTGACGCTGAACTATACCCTTGGAAAGGATTATCTCCTTCACATGTCATTGCAGGCTGAGGGCATGAGTGGTATGTTTGCACCTAATTATAACCAAATGGATATCAACTGGGAGGATAGGTGTAGACAGCAAGAACGTGGCTTTATGTTTGAGAATAGATATGCTACTCTGACTTACAAGAAGCACGATGGCAGTACAGACTACCTCAGTGAAACCTCTGAGAAAGAGGAGACTACAGAGGAGCCAATGGACTGGGTGGCATTTAAGAATCAGTTCTTTTCAGCGGTGATGATCGCTAAAGACAACTTTGCAACAGGTGCACAGCTCAAGAGTACACCGCTTGAGAAGGAGACAAAATACCTCAAGCAATATGCTGCCAACATGAAGGCTGGATTCGATCCAACGGGTAAGAAGGCGTCAGAATTCGAGTTCTACTTCGGTCCGAACGACTTCCGTCTATTGCAGTCAGTCGAGAAGGAGAGTCGCTTCGGGAAAGACCTTGACATGCAGAGACTCGTCTATCTTGGGTGGCCACTGTTCCGTATTATCAACCGATGGTTCACTCTTTACGTCTTTGACTGGCTAAGTAAAGTGTTCCCAATGGGCGTTGTTCTCATCCTTATCACCTTATTATTAAAGCTCATAACATTCCCAATGGTGAAGAAGAGTTATATGAGTTCGGCTAAGATGAGGGTGCTGAAACCAAAGCTTGATGAGGCTACTAAGCAGTTTAATAAGCCTGAAGATCAAATGCAGAAGCAGCAAGCTATGATGCAAAAATACGCCGAGTATGGTGTGAGTCCATTATCTGGTTGCTTACCAATGCTTATCCAAATGCCTATTTGGATTGCGATGTTCAACTTTGTTCCAAACGCCATCCAGTTGCGTGGAGAGAGCTTCCTTTGGATGAAGGATCTCAGTACTTACGACCCGATCTGGTCGTGGAATAGCGACTTATGGCTTATCGGTGACCACCTCTCACTGACGTGTATTCTATTCTGCGGAGCCAATCTTCTCTACTCTTGGTTCACAATGCAACAACAGAAAGATCAGATGGTTGGACAGCAAGCAGACCAAATGAAAATGATGCAATACATGATGTTTGCGATGCCACTCTTCTTCTTCTTTATGTTCAATAACTACTCTTCTGGACTCAACTTCTACTACTTTGTGTCCCTCTTCTTCTCGGCTGCTATCATGTGGACATTGCGTAAGACGACCAATGACGAGAAGCTTTTAGCAATCCTCGAAGCGCACCGAAAGGAAAAGAAGAACGATCCGAAGAAGGCGAGCGGACTCTTTGCTCGTATGCAGGCATTGCAAGAGATGCAGCAAAAACAGCAAGAGGAAATGCGTAAGAAACAGGACGAATTAAATAAAAGAAAGAAAGGTCTATAACTATGAACAGGAACTTAACGGTCGCAATGACAGCTGCGTTGATGATGACGGGGACTGTGTCTCAGGCACAGGAAGTCAATATCGGGCGTAGCAACATCACGCTAAAAAGCGACCTGATGACGCCTGAAGCTCTTTGGGCTATGGGTAGAATCGGGTCGGCACAAGCCTCTCCTGATGGTAAGAAAATCGTCTATCAAGTAGGCTACTACAGCGTTAAAGAGAACCGAGGACATCAAGTGCTTCGCATTATGGATGCCGATGGTAAGAATGACAAACTACTGACTACCTCTGCTAAAAGTGAGAGTGATGTAGCATGGTTGGACAACCAGACTCTAGCCTTCCTAACCGATGGTCAGCTATGGACAATGTCGACTGATGGCAGTAATAGACATCAACTGACTCACTCTGACATAGCCATCGAAGGCTTCCGATTCTCACCTGACAAGAAGCGCGTGGTATTGGTCAAGAGCATTCCTTATCACGGCACTATCAAGGAGAATCCAGATGATCTTCCAAAGGCAACAGGTATGTTAATCACTGATATGAACTATCGCCACTGGGATCACTACGTAACTTCTAATGCGCACCCATTCGTTGCCAACGTCACAGCTAATGGCGTGGATGCAGGCAAGGACATACTTGAGGGCGAGCCGTATGAGAGTCCAATGGCGCCTTTCGGAGGGATTGAACAGATTGACTGGAGCACTGATTCAAAGTCAGTTGCCTATACTTGTCGTAAGAAGGAGGGCACTCAATATGCCATTTCTACCGATGCCGACATATTTATATATAATGTGGAAACGGGTAAGACAACCAACCTCTGCAAGCCAGCCGACTATGTGGAACCAAAGATTGATGCGACAAAGAGCATGCGAGATCAGGCTGTCAACCATCAATCAGGAGACTTTAATGTAGGCTATGATGTCAACCCTAAGTTCTCACCTGACGGCAAATACATTGCTTGGCAGAGCATGAAACGCAATGGATATGAGAGTGATCGCAATCGACTCTGCGTCTATGAACTGGCAACAGGACGCAAGACTTATGTCACAGAGAGCTTCGACTCGAATGTAGATGACTATACTTGGAGTGCTGACTCTAAGTCTTTATACTTCATCGGAGTATGGCATGCAACCGTTAATGTCTATCAGACTAACCTCAAGGGTAATGTTCGTCAGCTTACAAAGGGCGACCATAACTATGTAAGTATCGCTCTATTAGGTAATAAACAGCTCTTAGGTATCCGACAGAGCATATCTCAACCGAATGAAATCTATGCTATCACGCCCTCAAAAGGCAATGCGGATAGCCAACAGACACAGCTTACTTTCGAGAATAAACACATCTTCGACCAACTCGCTTTAGGCGAGGTTAAAGATCGCTGGGTCGCTACTTCAGACGGCAAGAAGTTGCAGGAATGGGTCATTACACCGCCTCACTTCGATCCTAACAAGCGTTATCCAACTCTCTTGTTCTGCGAGGGTGGACCTCAAAGTCCCGTCTCTCAGTTCTGGAGTTACCGCTGGAATCTACAGATCATGGCGGCTAATGGCTATGTAGTAATAGCCCCGAACCGTCGCGGACTACCGGGTTATGGCAGTGAATGGAACGAACAAGTAAGTACCGATTGGACGGGTCAGTGCATGCGTGATTATCTATCGTCTATTGACGACGCAGCGCAGAATTTGCCCTTTGTTGACAAGGATAACTTGGCTGCAGTGGGTGCTTCTTTCGGTGGATTCTCGGTTTACTACCTTGCAGGAATACACAATAAGCGATTCAAGTGTCTGATTGCTCACGATGGAGCATTCAATCTCGAGAGTATGTACACGGACACTGAAGAGGCTTGGTTCAGCAACTGGGAGTATGATGATGCGTATTGGAACAAGGACAAGAGTGCGTCTGCTCAACGCACATATGCCAACTCTCCACATCTAAACGTTGATAAATGGGACACCCCGATACTATGTATCCATGGTGAAAAAGACTATCGTATTAACGCCAACCAAGGCATGGGCGCATTCAATGCCGCTCGATTACGTGGTATCCCAGCAGAGCTCTTGCTCTTCCCAGATGAGAATCACTGGGTGTTGAAACCACAAAATGGTATCCTCTGGCAACGCACCTTCTTTAATTGGCTCGACCGCTGGTTGAAGAACAAATAAGCACGAGGAGGACTGGTTCTAGATATCCTAATTGTTTTTAAGATACCTAGAACTTCTAGGCAACTAGCACTCATTAGAAAAACAAAAGACAATAATCAAGAAAAAACAAAACAATCAATTATAATGGTAGAAACAATTCAAAGAAAGCTCAGTGACAGTCCTAAAGCCCGTTGGACAGCCCTGATTATAGTTGCATTTACTATGATGATGGGGTACTTCCTCACTGATGTAATGTCGCCATTGGAGGCACTCTTAGAGACTCCAAAGGCTCAGGGCGGACTCGGATGGACGTCAAGTAACTACGGATTCTTCGCTGGTAGTTATGGACTCATCAATGTCTTCCTACTCATGTTGTTCTTCGGTGGCATCATACTAGACAAGATGGGCATACGATTCACAGGTTTGATGGCATGCTCCTTGATGGTGATTGGTGTTGCAATTAAGTACTTCGGCGTTAGCACCGACTTTGGTGATAGCGTCTTCTCTATCAGTGCTTTCGACTTCAGTTTACCAATGTCTGCGGCCGTAGCATCGCTTGGTTACGCTATATTCGGTGTAGGTTGTGAGATTTGCGGAATCACAGTTTCAAAGGTAATCACTAAGTGGTTCACTGGTCACGAGCTTGCTCTTGCGATGGGAATACAGGTAGCTTTGGCTCGTCTTGGTACTGCCGGTGCCATGATGGGTTCGTTACCATTTGCCAAGGCGATGGGTGGTCACGTTAGTGCACCAGTCCTTCTTGGTCTCGTTCTACTCGTTATTGGTTTGCTTGCATTCATTGTTTACACCGTAATGGATAAGAAGCTCGATGCGTCAACAGAGGCAGTTGAGGGGCAGAATACGGCAGATAGCGAGGATGAAGGGTTCCACTTCTCCGACTTGAAGTTTATCTTCTCCAACCCAGGTTTCTGGTGTATTACAGCTCTATGTCTGCTCTTCTATAGTGGAGTATTCCCATTCCTTAAGTTTGCAACAAAGCTGATGATAGCCAATTATAACGTATCCGACACCTTTGCAGGAGTACTTCCAGGATTGATTCCATTCGGTACCATCCTTCTCACCCCATTGTTCGGAACGCTTTACGACCGCATTGGTAAGGGGGCAACTCTTATGCTCATTGGTAGTACAATGCTCACTTGTGTGCACTTCATCTTTATGATTCACATCCTCCCAGTGGGCTGGTTTGCAGTCGTAATCATGCTTGTCTTAGGTGTAGCATTCTCTTTGGTACCATCTGCCATGTGGCCAAGTGTACCAAAGATTATCCCTATGAAGCTCCTCGGTTCGGCGTATGCAATCATCTTCTACATACAGAATATCGGTTTGAGTCTAGTGCCAATGGCAGTAGGATCATTCAATAAGAACGACCCAAGCTACTTCTCTATGGAAGCGTTCTTCACCTCTTGTGGTGTTGCTGCAATCATTGTTTCGCTTGTACTTATCGTCATTGACAAGAAGAAGAAGTACGGTCTTCAGGAAGCAAATATCAAGAAGTAAGGGTGCAGGAGGGAGGTTCTATCCATCAAGGATAGCCTTCTTTAAACCCTATTCTTATTCTCCGAAAAGCCTCCCCCAACCCTATTCGTAGGGAAAGAAGAAGCCTCACCCCCGTCTATCTACAGCCTCACCCCCGTTCATCTACAGCCTCTCCCCCGTCCCCTCTCCGAATGGAGAGGGGCGTGAATACTATTGTTTGCAAATAAAGGGGGCGTTCCTTTGAAGTAAGGAGAGGCTCTTCTCGACATAAGGAAACGCCCTTCTCCAAGCGAGAAGGGCGTTTCCTTATGTCGAGAATATTATTACCTCTATTCCCGCTAACTATTCTCTTCCATCCTACTAGTAGTAATCACTCCCCTCTCCATTCGGAGAGGGGACGGGGGTGAGGCTATAGATGGGTTGGGGGTGAGGCTTCTTCTCAAGTGGAGAAGGGCGTTCCTTTAATTCTAGAATATTATTACCTCTATTCCTGCTAACCATCCTCTCCCATCCTACTAGTAGTTTTCACTCCCCTCTCCATTCGGAGAGGGGACGGGGGTGAGGCTGTAGATGGTTGGGGGTGAGGCTTTTTGTTAAATCAAAGAAGAGCCTCCACACGCAAACACTTGGTGGTTTCTTCGGTGAGACGGAAGCGATGGTTAATACGCTGACCGACAACCCATAAGATTGTCCCCGTGGCATCTTGCAAGACAAGTTGCGTGCGTTTCTCAAAGCGGTTACGCTTCCGATTGGTTAAAAAGTCGCTTACTAATTGCGTACCCTGCATACCCAATGGAGTGAAGCGATCGCCTACCTCTGTTCGACGAAGGGTCAAAGGGAAACGGATGGAGGCTGCATCAAGGTCGATGATGTTCGCATCCTTCGAGAAAGAAAGGGGTGTTTGTGGGTTACGAAAAGACGTCGTTAGTCGGATAGAAGTATGTTCATCATAGATATAACGCCCCGTTTCAGGAATGACGAGTGGGCGTGGAACATCGTGTTCAAGCGGTAGAACGAGCAGAGAATGACGATCGTGAGTAAGCTCATAAGCCGTTGATTCCCATAATTGCCCTGTCTTTTCGTCTGCAAGTTCGGCAACTTCTGTAATCTGAGAAGTCGTAAATCCGAGTGGTTTCAACACATAGAAAAGAAGATAAGAAGGTGCAGGGAATTGTCGAACAACCTGTAAATCAAGTACAAAAGGAACATTCTCTTCGGGTTTGAAAGGACGTTTGAAAGATATTTTCTGACCATTCCTAAGAGGCTTGACAGCCGATTGTAACGCCTGTAATAAAGATTCTTCTACTATCTTATCTACATCCATCAAGTGCCGAGCCGTTGTAAGAATAGCATCGTTAACAGACGGGTTGATAGCTGCTAACTGGGGTAAGATATTCAATCGGAGTTTGTTTCTTACAACGTCATCAACGAGGTTTGTACTATCAGTAACATATGAGATAGACTGCTGATGGAGGTATTCTTCAATCTCCCGACGGCTCACGCAGAGCAGAGGACGCACAATGTCGCCCTTCTTCGGACGGATTCCAAGCATACCACTAAGCCCCGTTCCACGCACAAGATTGATGAGTATCGTCTCGACCGAATCCTCTTGATGGTGCCCAACACATATCGCATCAGCCCCAAGAGCCTCTTTCAACTGAAAGAAGTAACGATAACGCAATTCACGTGCAGCCATCTCTATGCTCACTTTATGCACCTCGGCATAGGTCAAAGTGTCAAAGTGAGCAATGTGAAGAGATATGTTTAATTGTTTACACAGGCTCTGGCAATACTCCTCATCACGATTGCTTTCATCGCCACGGAGGTGGAAATTGCAATGAACAGCGTCTGTCTCATAACCTAACTGGCGCATTGTCAACAGCAGGGCGACGCTATCTGCACCGCCCGAAAGGGCTACAAGGCAATGAGCCTTAGGCTTTAAGAGCTGTTCCGAGGCTATGTAACGCCTGATCTTATTCAACATATAGCACCAAGCCCTTCAAGTATTCGCCTTCAGGATGATATATATTGATAGGGTGATCGGCTGGTTGATGAAGCTGATGGAGTATCCGCACCTTTCGACCCGCTTGTGCGGCAGCTGTGAAAACAGCCTGTCTAAAGTTGTCTTTAGTCACTACTTGAGAGCAACTAAACGTAAAGAGAATACCGCCAGAGCGTATCTTTTCAAAGCCTTTCACATTAAGACGTGTATAGCCACGAAGCCCGTTCTTCAATGCTTGTCGGTGTTTGGCAAAGGCTGGAGGGTCGAGTATAATAAGGTCATACTTGCCCTCGTTGTCATCAAGATACTTAAAGGCATCCTCGCAGAAAGCCGCATGTCTCGTGTCTTCGGGGAAGTTAAGAGCAACGTTCTTATTGGTTAATTCGATGGCTTTTGCCGAACTATCGACAGAATGAACACACTTAGCTCCACCGCGCATAGCGTACACAGAGAATCCACCAGTGTAACAGAACATATTGAGAACACTGCGTCCTTGGGCATAGTATTCCAATAAACTGCGGTTCTCTCGTTGGTCAATAAAGAAGCCAGTCTTCTGTCCTTTCAACCAATCAATATGGAACTTTAAACCGTTCTCAATCGCTATGTTGTTATCCGTCTGACCATAGATAAACCCATTCTCTTGCCCTAGGTCGGCTTTAAAAGGTAAGGTTGTCTCACTCTTGTAATAGATACTATCGAGTTGATCCCCCATCACTTTCACCAGTGCACGAGCAATGACTTCACGACAGACGTGCATCCCGACGGAATGAGCCTGCATAACAGCTGTTGTGCCATATATGTCTATTACAAGTCCTGGAAGGTTGTCGCCCTCACCATGAACGAGGCGGTATGTGGTATTGGGATAGCCCTCCTTGGTAGCACCCGACTGACGAATTACACCGATGGCATTGCGTACCTGCAAGGCAGCAGAGAGCCTGCTCTCCCAGAACTCATCGTCAATCTTGACATCATGAAATGATAAAACTCGTACGGCAATAGAGCCTATTTGGAAGTGACCAACAGCTATGAAGCGGTTGTCGTGGGTCATCACTCTGACGATATCACCCTCTTCCAATCCTTCATCAATACGATTAATTGCACCTGAGAATATCCATGGATGGAAACGAAGTAAACTCTCTTCTTTTCCTCTATTTAAGTATACTTGCTTATACATAAAGTGTTTTTTCGTTTATTATTCCTTTCATCTTGTTATTAACAAAAGGCTCACACGGGGGCTTACTCGCTCTTGTGTGCAGCCTCAACAGGGGTTGCTGGCTCTGGAGTGGGTACAACAACTAATTGGTAATCGCCCGTTTCCTTCATCTCATGCAGACGTTCATAGAGCTTAATACAAGTCCATGCATCGGTGGAAGCATAGAGTTTCTGCTTGTCATTCAACACCTCATTCTCCCAGTTGGAGAGCTGTTCCCGCTTGGCAATACGCTCGTGGAAGACGTTAGCATACAACTTCTGAAGACTCATGTCTTCGATTCCTAACGACTTAACATAGTCCTGTAAGTCAATAAAATAGCCTGGTTTGAAGTTGGCGCGTTGGTGAAGCATAAGCATATCATCGCTTAGTGAGAGTCCAACTTTGGGCACAGTGGTATCCTCAAGAAACCTCTTTATACAATCAGGGATACCTATGTAGTTCAGACGAAAGAGGAAACACACATCGTGATCACATGCTTGTAGGAGCGCAACTTTGCGTCGGTGCCCCTTTTTAAACACTGGTCTTGTCTCCGTGTCGACGCCTATAATATCCCTGGAGAGCAGATAATCGACTGCTTTCTCAGCCTCCGTCTCATTGAGAATGACAACAATTCGACCAGGAAAGGTCACTCTTGGTAATTGAGATATCCTACTTTTATCGAACTTATTATATATTACTTTATTCATTTCCAATACTCAACTGACTTGCAAAAGTATAAAAAAAGTATTAAAACCTGTACTTATGTGGCATGAAATTATTACTTTTGCAAGGATAAAACATTGATAAGATAAATGGCAAAGAAGAAATCCGAACGCAAGAGCAAGACGTTCACTGAGGCACTGGGGCTCAATAATATCATTAATGACAAGACGGGGTTTGTGGTCGGACTCATACTTTTGTGCGTCGCTTTATTCATCTGCATTGCTTTCATTAGTTACTTTTCTACGGGACAGGCAGACCAGAGTTTGGTTGTAGATATGCGTCCCGGAGAGGTTCAGAATGGTGCTCGTGAGTTCCAGAACTACTGTGGTTCTATCGGAGCATTGCTTTCTTACGGTCTTATCTCACGTTGTTTCGGTATTCCCGCATTCCTTATTCCTGCCTTCATAGCGCTTTGTGGCGTTCGAATGATGGGTGCTTACAAGCAAATAAGTCTAACGAAATGGTTTCTCGGGATGGCACTTGTAATGGTATGGGGGTCCGTCACGTTTGCTAAATTCCTAACTCCTTTGATGGGAGAGCAGGTTTTTAACCCAGGAGGCGACCATGGGGCATTCTGCGTCCAATATATGGAGAATCTTATAGGAGCACCTGGTTTGGTGTCGATACTAGTAATCGTTATGATTGCATACCTTACCTATTTGACTGCAGAAACTATCACTATTGTACGCAAAATACTAAATCCTGTGGGCTACATACGTAGTAAGGTGAAGTTCACCGTGGTGCGTGGTCGACATCAGGGAGATGCTAACAACAATGATGAAGAGGATATTCTCATGCCCAACGAGGAGCCAGAAGACGAGGTTGAACCCATTGACTCAAGCCTTACCGATCCTATCGACTTGCCCACCGAGCCTACTGGTGTAGAGCGTCTACCCGACTCTTTCCCTGAAAAAGGAGTAGTTCCTACACCACAAAAGAACGAGAAGAAGAATGAGAAACCGGGCTTTGATGTGGAAGAGACACATAAGACAGAGGTGGCAAGCGGGAACACTGTTGCCAACGACGAATTACTCTTAACGCCTATAAACCCACGTGAGCCATTCACGAAATGGAAGTTTCCTACACTCGACTTACTCAAACAGTACGATTCAGATAACCGGACTAACTATGTGAGTCAAGAGGAGTTAGAGGCTAACAAAGACCGCATTATAAAGGTTCTAAGCGACTTTGGCGTACAGATAAGGAGCATACGTGCAACGGTAGGACCCACTATCACGCTCTATGAAATTACTCCCGCACAGGGCATACGCATATCTAAAATAAAGAATTTAGAGGATGATATCGCTCTAAGTCTTGCTGCCATTGGTATAAGAATCATTGCTCCTATGCCAGGAAAGGGCACTATCGGCATTGAAGTTCCTAATGCGAAACCTAACATCGTATCGATGTTCTCGATCCTAAACTCTAAGAAGTTCCAAGAGTCGAAGATGGAGTTACCAATCGCATTAGGCAAGACTATCACCAATGATGTGTACATGGTCGACCTCGCAAAGATTCCTCATCTACTCGTAGCGGGCGCCACTGGACAAGGAAAGTCCGTTGGTTTGAATGCTATCATCACTTCGCTCTTATACAAGAAACACCCAAATGAATTGAAGATAGTGCTTGTTGACCCTAAAAAAGTTGAGTTCAGCGTGTACTCCCCAATAGCTAAACCATTCATGGCAGCCGTTGAAGAGAACGAAGAAGAGCCTATTATCACTGACGTACAGAAGGTTGTTAAGACGCTGAAAGGACTTTGCGTGCTCATGGATGAGCGTTACGACAAACTCAAGGCAGCCCGTGTTCGTAACATAAAGGAGTACAATCAGAAGTTTCTGAACCACCACCTTAACCCAGAAGAGGGGCATGAATACATGCCATACATCGTTGTTATCATTGATGAGTTCGGTGACTTGATCCTCACGGCAGGCAAGGAAGTGGAGATGCCTATCACTCGTATCGCCCAACTAGCACGTGCCATTGGTATCCACATGATTATTGCTACACAGCGACCAACGACTTCTATCATCACAGGTAACATCAAGGCGAACTTCCCGGGACGCATTGCTTTCCGTGTAGGAGCGATGATGGACTCTCGAATTATCCTCGATCGACCAGGTGCGCAACAGCTTGTTGGACGTGGTGATATGCTTTATCTCAACGGAGCTGACCCTGTTCGTGTGCAATGCGCATTTGTGGATACACCCGAAGTAGAGAGTATCTCGAAGTTTATCTCTAATCAGTTGGGACCTGTGGCACCATTGGAAATCCCAGAGCCATTGTCTGATGACGATGCTGCTGGCGGTGGTTCGCTTGACACCCACAGCCTGGATCCACTCTTTGAAGAGGCTGCTCGTGCCATTGTCGTCAATCAACAAGGATCAACAAGTATGATTCAACGCCGTTTCTCTATCGGTTACAACCGTGCTGGAAGGCTCATGGATCAGATGGAGAAAGCTGGTATCGTGGGGGCTGCGAAGGGTTCTAAACCACGTGAAGTATTGCTTAGTGACGAGGTGAGTCTCGATAATCTCTTGGCAAGTCTACGTGGATAACAACCCAAGAACAGCAACTTTTTAATTAAAGAAAATACGTCGATTAAAACAATACGACAATGAAACAAATTAAGTATCTACTATTACTTGTAGCCATCTTGATGGCTAACAGCACCTTTGCACAGAGTGCGGCAAAGGCGAAGGAGTGCCTCGATAAGGCAACTGCAATCGTCTCTAACCAAAGCGGTATCACCGCTCGTTTCACCATTTCAAGCCCTAGCATGGGGCATACCAGCGGTTCCATCTCGGTGAAAGGTACTAAGTTTGTTGCCACAACACCGCAAGCTACCATTTGGTTTAACGGCAAAACGCAATGGACTTACATGAAGTCTACCAACGAGGTGAACGTTTCTAACCCTACTGAGGCACAGCGAGTAGCCATGAACCCATACGCTTTGATGACCCTATATAGACAAGGTTACGACCTGTCAATGACGGCTCAAGGCGGCTCATACGTCGTTCACATGAAGGCAACAAACGCTAAACGAAGTGTGTCTGAGGCTTATGTAACCGTTAGCAAGGGCTATCAGTTGCAGGGAATCAAGATGAAACAAGGAGGGAAGTGGACTACTATTAAGATTAGTTCTATCCAACGCAAGAGTCTGTCAGACGGCATTTTTAACTTCAATAAGAAGCACTGCCCGAGTGCAGAAGTTGTTGATTTAAGATAATAAACACGCTCTTTTCTTCCTTTATTTATCAATCATCAAGAAAAGAGGAAAGCGATAAGAAAGAAGCAGAAGGAGACAGGGATGACTTATTGGGAGACCTTTCTAACTCTTCGCCAACACTTCTCTCTCGCTGAAAAGCGCATTAAACAAAGGAGAGCCAACCGCATAGCAAGGTATATCTACTATGCGTTGACGCTCTTTGCGTATACTTATATTGCATGGGGCGGATGGCAACTTGCCAACTTAGCAAGCGAACCTGACCATGGTGGCTATCGTCTCATCTTTATTCTCTTACCCCTCTTTCTCATCGTTGACCATATCTTTCGCTATGGAACAATACGTCAGGAATTCTTCCGATTGCGCCCTTATCTTCTCTTACCACTGCCCCGTTACGCATGTGTCGACTATCTCATCCTGCGTCAGATAGCGCAACATGGTAATCTCTTCCTACCTCTCATCGCTATTCCCTTTGGTTTGAAAGCCTTATTACCAGCCGTCGGACCAATGGAAATGATGGGCTACACGCTTGGAATATGCCTACTTAGTCTTATCAACGGACAGTTTTTTCAAATCACACAAACACTATCCTCACGCCGACTTGTTTATTACCTCTTACCCATAGTGGTTTATCCACTCCTCTTCTTCCCCTTTTTCTTCGTGCCATCTGTAGCTGATCTCTTTCATCAGGCGGCTCTCTTCGGACAACTAATCATGCGAGGGAACATCGCTTTCTATCTACCAGCTCTGTGCCTACTCATCATCCTCACGCTCATAAACAGGCGTGTTCTGTTGAGTCATCTTTATTATGAAGCATACACAGCAGGCGTAACAAAGACGACAAAAAGGCGTGTTCTATCGCTCAATTTCCTAGAGCATTTCAAAGAGTTAAGCGAATACTTGAAACTGGAAGTGCGTTTCATCCAACGCAATAAACGCTTGCGTCACTCCTTTATCAACAGCACCTGCTTCATTATCTTTTATTCGATAGCGATGATTTGGCAGTCGGAAAGCGGTTCAACCATCACTGCAACCATTCTTCTCTATTGTTTTTCAATCTATGGCATAGCCTTTCTTACACCCTTGATGTGCTATGATGGCAACTATTTCGAGTGCCTTGTCATGCTGCCAAAGAGCCTACCTCAACTCTTACTTGCTAAGTATTACTTTTATTCCGTACTCTTGCTCATCCCCTTATTGTGCCTCCTTCCTGCCGTGATAATGGGTAATGTGAGTCTGTGGCTCATCCTCGCATTCTTCCTTTATACCGCTGGATTCACTTATAGAATACTCTTCCAAATGGCTATATATAATAAGGTGTCATACCCTATGAACGCCTCTCACTCGGCGACTCGATCGAACACGAAGATACCATACATGCAATACATCGTACCTTTCATAGTCCTCGGTCTGCCCGTGCCTATCATCCTTTTAGGGAAAAACTACCATCTAGAAAATCTATCTAACCTTCTTCTTGCTCTCATCGGATTGCCCTTTATTCTTACGCACCAGCACTGGATTAAACAGATCAACCGCCGAATGAGAGTACAACAACACGAACAGATTGCAGGCTTCCGAGGCTGTTAGATGCAGAAGAAGCAGACTGATAAGATTCTGTGAAGCATTCTCCAGCTGTGCAGATTAGCTATTTCTCTTTTTATCCCAACCCTCTTCCGTTTAAGAAAGTTCCCTCCCCTATCCTATTGAGAATACACGAACTACAAGAAAAGAATATGTTTTGTAGATCACGATGAAGGATGTGTAAAAACGGAGATAAGTCACTTCTGATATTTATTTACAATCTCGTTAGGAGATAAAAACAGGTTTCTTGAATGATTGAAAACCTACAAGCAATAAAAAAAGCGATGGCCTTCTCAGGTGATCGCTTGCAATCTATAGGTATTAGTTACTTTCTAAAAGGTAAAAGATTGTGTTCAGGATAACGATACAAAGATATGATTTTTTATTGTAACTAGCAAACTTATCCAACACTTTTTCATGACATTCTACGTGTGTACGAACACATATTTAGGTGATTAATGGGCGTGATTTAGAACCTATCCAGCCATCTCAACAACCTCAGCCAACCTCCCCCACAAAGAAAAAAAACATCACCCTAACTTCAACCACAGCCTCACGTCTAACTTCTCTACAGCCTCACCCCCAGCCCCTCTCCGAATGGAAAAGCCTCCCCCAACCCCTCCGAAAGGAGGGGAGAGCCTAACGGGAGCAAGTTAGGAAAAGGCATTCTTAATACAAAGAGGGCGTTTCTTCAATGTGAAGAAACGCCCTTTTCATTGCAAGGAAACGCCCTCTTGACGTGCAAGGGAGGCTCTTTTAGATAGAAAGAAACACTTGGGGGAACACATCCCCTCCTTTCGGAGGGGCTTAGGGAGGCTTTTAGTTGATTTAAAGAAACAGCCTCACCCCCGTCCCCTCTCCGAATGGAGAGGGGAGTGAAGACTATTAGTAGGATGAGAGGGGGGTGGTTAGTGGGATTATAGATAATTGTATTTTAGAATCAAAGAAGAGCTTTTGGGAATAACATCCCCTCCTTTGAGGGGCTTAGGGAGGCTGTTTGTTGAATTAAAGAAATGCTTTGTGGGAATACATCCCCTCCCTCGGAGAGGTTTAGGGAGGCTTTTTAGTAGAATTAAGGAAACGCCCTTCTCCAATCGAGAAAGGCGTTTCTTTGCCTCGAAGAGAGCCTCTCCTTACATCAAATAAATGCCCCTTTTCTTTGCAAACAATGGTTTTCACTCCCCTCTCCATTCGGAGAGGGGGCGGGGGTGAGGCTGTAGATGGACTGGGGGTAAGGCTGTAGCTAGTTAGGAGTAAGCTTGTAGCAGGCTCTCTTATTAAGCCCCTCTCTCTCTTAAATAGATATACCCTGCATCAGAGCTGACGTCAAAAAAAAACGCTAAAAAGTTTGGTCAATTCATTAAAAAGCTATACCTTTGCACTCGCAAAAACGATTTGAGCGCCCTTAGCTCAGCTGGTAGAGCAACTGACTCTTAATCAGTGGGTCTAGGGTTCGAGTCCCTAAGGGCGCACAACTAATAGGTTTTTGACCCAAACCAATCGTTTAGCTTGCGCCCTTAGCTCAGCTGGTAGAGCAACTGACTCTTAATCAGTGGGTCTAGGGTTCGAGTCCCTAAGGGCGCACAAAGAGGATTTCTATTTATTAGAAGTCCTCTTTTTTTATACTTGCAAAGATGGATATGTAAGATTAATGGCGAATTATCCGTAAGATAATTACGGATAATTGGAATTTAAATATTACCTTTGCGAAGAAAACATCAATTATGGTACTATGCTAGTTAAGTTCGCTGTAACCAATTATCGTGGGTTTGCTCAAAGAATAGAATGGGATTTGAGTAAGCCGAGTAATTATTCATTTAATACTTTCGCAATAAAGAATGGAATTATAAAGAATGGTATTCTCTATGGTCCCAATGGTTCAGGGAAATCGAACTTTGCCTTATCTCTGTTTGATATTGTCAATCACTTATCACAGAGATGGAGACCATCAGATTATTATAATAACTTTGTGTTTGCAGGGAAACCCACTTCTCTGGTAAGTTTCGAATATACTTTCCGCTTTGGTCAAGACGAACTTTATTATACGTATAAGAAAGGTTTAACAGGAATAATAAGGAGTGAGAAGTTATTAGTAAATGGTAACCTTGTGTTCTCTCGCACGGAAGGAACACAACTGGAACTTAGTTCCGAATATCCCATCGACAGCGCAGTTAGATCGAATCTATCCGATAATGTCAATAACGTTTCCATAGTAAACTTCCTCCTTGCCACATATCCTCTTCCTGCCAACCATTATCTCTTTAGACTACAGGAATTTGTAAACTCCATGTTGTGGTTCCGTTGTCTGGAACAGAGAGAGTTCATTGGTTTAGTCTCAGCACCTATCAATTTGGATGAATACATCATCCAGGAAGGACTTGTAAAAGACTTTTCTAGTTTTCTGCAAAGGGTTAGTGAACAAACATTCAACTTCGTTACCCCAGCAAAGGGAGACCGGGTCTTGCAGTGTATATTCAATAGCAACAAAGTAACATTCGACTCCATAGCCTCTACGGGGACACATTCGTTAATGCTACTCTATTATTGGATCAAACAGATGTCGAATGCTTCTTTTGTATTTATCGACGAGTTTGATGCCTTTTATCACTATGACCTTTCCTATAAAGTATGTAAGGAGTTGTTCTTACTTGATAACTGTCAGATATTTACCTCTTCGCATAATACTTACCTCATGACCAATGATTTGTTGCGACCAGATTGTAATTTTATCATTAACAACAATAAGATTAAACCATTGACAGATTGTACAGACAAGGAACTACGCTTCGGACATAACATAGAAAAACTATTCCGTGGAAAGGCTTTTACACTATGATCTTATTCATCGTAGAGGGTTCTAAGACTGAACCAAGAGTATATGAGACTATTAAAAGGTTATATTTCAGAGACGAGGAAGATATAATTTGCATCTTTGGGAGTAATATCTATGGACTTTACAATCGTCTGAAGAAGTATAATGCGGACTTTGACGACATTGGCAATGTTGCTAACATTGTCGATGTTATCAGAGAGATGGATCCTAAGAATGCAGAGGTATTAAAGAATATAAAGCTCTCTTCTGATATTGATCAGGTTTTTCTGTTCTTTGATTATGACTTTCAACATGCTTACCATGTGCAAGAGCAGCATCCAGAATGTTCATTAGAAGAGATACTAAAGGAGGATGATACAAGACTAAAAGAGTTATTGGACTTCTTTAATGAAGAAACTGATATGGGGAAGTTATACATTAACTATCCTATGATAGAATCACTGAAATATACGAAACAACTTCCTGATGTAGATTTCCACACATACAGAACAACATTAGAGGAGTGCCGTGGTCAATTCAAGAAAGTGGCTGAGGAGTTCTCAGACTATAAGGCTTATAAGGGGATTCTATGGGATAATGCACCTGATGAGATTGATGAGATAAGGCGTAATTGGGAGCTATTAAAGCAGCAGAATGTTATGAAAGCAAATTACATTTGTACCCTCTCTTATAGTATGCCAACTAGCAAGGAGGATGTGTCACAACAACAAGTATTTGCACACCAAATCAATACATATGATAAGAACAAATCGATTGCTATCTTAAATTCATTCCCTTTGTTCTTGTATGATTACCTTAAATAAGATTCTAAGATAGCAATGGATGAAAGATAACACTTATCTCTTTCATTATAATAAGATGAATGGTAAGCAGTTGTACAAATGCTGAGAAGTAAGTTTATATACACCTATTATTATATAAACTGACAATTAATAAGATTCTTGAGAATTGATGTTTTCCAGTGGAGAAAAGAGTTGAGCGGAATACGGGAATCGAACCCGCCTCTCAGGCTTGGGAAGCCCGTGCACTACCGATATGCTAATTCCGCAATGGAGCCGATACCCGGACTCGAACCGGGGACCTACGCATTACGAATGCGTTGCTCTACCAACTGAGCCATATCGGCGGTCTTGCAGATGCAAAGATACTGCAAAAAAAACAAACAACCAAATTTTACTTCTTTTTTGTGTAGCATTTTCTATTGTGGATGAAGCAATAATAAGAAGATCATCCAGTGTTCTTTGCAAAGATTCCCTATAGACAACCAAGAGAAAACGATATGCACTTGATGGATATAAGGGGCGAACTATCAGAAACTAATCTACATAAAAGAGGAACTGATACTATACGAAAAGTGAGCTGAAACAGCACCCACAATTACTTGTAGGAGCTGCCCAACTCACTAACACTTAACAAACCAACCTAATTATTTCTTGATGACTTTCAATGTCTTGTAAGTCTTTCCATTCTTCATTACTTGTACGAAGTAGATACCACGAGCACCACTGATTGCGACATTTACAACCTGTCCTTCTACTGCATCAAACTGGTTGCTCTGTAAGAGAGAACCGGTTGCGCCAAGGATATTTATTGTATAATGACCATTCTCAGCAAAGCGCATGTTCACACTTTCAACAAATGGATTAGGATAAACACTCAAGCCTGTTTGAGCCTCAACAGTAGAGATACCGTCTGGAATTGCAGTGATATCAACGATCTCATTCACCGTCTTCTCATCTTCACCCCATCCGTTCTTCAACTTCAAGGTAACGTTCTTCTTACCTGGAGCAGCATAGGTTACAACTGCAGTCTTATCAGTAGATGAAGAGATAACACCATCGCCCAAAGTCCAAGTAGGAACAGTCTTAATCTCGTATGTACCTACAACACCAGGGAAGCCTAATACATCGTTGTTTGGCTTTTGGTCAACGTAAGAAGCACTTGATGTATTCTCGCCACCACTACCAGCGACAACAACAACAGAACCATCAAAAGCACTACCTGCGCTACCGAGGTTCTTAAACTTCATACCATTAGCCTCCTCGAATGTGAAGTAAGCCTTCAAGTCAGTAGGAACCTGACCTTCCTTATAGCCCTTCATCGCCTGCAATACCTCATCGTCAGAGAGTGGCTTGCTCCATACCTGAACCTCATCAATGACACCATTGAATCCGCTCTTGTAAACACCACCACCACCGATGAAGATGTCAGCTACCTTGTTAGCATCGATACGTGGATCGCTCTGTGCAACATCCTCACGACGCTTAGAGTTTGCGAAGCTGTGGTCAGCCACCTTACGACCGTTGAAGTAGATCTTCTGCATATTGCCTTCATCCTGTGTTACAACGATATGGTTCCATACACCAGGAGTAACATTGTAACCCGTAGACATCACATCCTCATAAGGATTGTCGTGAGCAGTCCAACCCATAGTGTTGAACGAAATCTCATTCGCCTCGTGCTTTGTTCTATGACCCTGCCACTGTGGACGGATAGTTACCCAAAGGTCACCCCAGTTGTTATGTGGCCACTTGTCATGAATAGAGTTCTTATTGATAAGGTTTGTACCCTGACTATCATGGCTGAACTTGTCTGCCTTGAACCAGAGAGCATATGAATAAGACTTACCCTGCTGAACATCACCAGGGATACGGAACATCTTAGGGTCGGTAATCTCAAGACCACGTGACGCCTTGCCCTCACCGAGACGACCCTCGTAAGTGTAAGTTACGTTCTGACCTACCTTCTCTGTTGTCTTGTCTGCAGTGATATCGGTAATCTGAGGAACAGCACCTGTAGCCTCTGGTGTAACCTTTACCTTACCACGAATGATGCTTTCCTTACCGTTGCTATCCATAACAACGAGGTCGTATGTACCCTCTGTTGGAACAGTAAACTTAGCACTTGTACCGCTTTCGCCCTGAGCAACAACAGCACCAGTAACAGCATCCTTCAACTTCCATGACTGAGCAGCAGGAACCATGTCATCAAGATACTTGAGGGTAAATTCCTCGTTTGGCTTGATAACAGGACGGTCAGCAACGACATCGCTCAATGGCTGGTTGTAAGCAACCTCCTTATACTCTGACCAAACAATGTCAGAACCCTTCTTACCATCAGGAGATACGGCACGTACACCGAAACGGCAGTCGCGCTTGTCGGCACCTGATACCATTGGAGCATCAACAACATAGGCAGCCCAAGAGGTAGTAGCGGTAAGCAACTGCACTGGCTGGTCTTTCTGCTGGAAGTAGATTTCATAATACCATGTACCAACTTCATCGTTATAAGTCTTCTCCCAACCTGATTCTTCCTTAGAAGCATACTGCATCTTGAAGTCACAAGCGTTGTAACGACCACGGAGAATCTCAACCTTCTTGATTGTTGGAGTGGCAGTAGCAAAGTCTTTTGCATTGTCGCGGAGCGCCATCTCACCAACACGCAACTCATAGTTGGCAGGAGTATTCTCAACAACAAGACCCATCATAGCTACCTTATCACCAGCAGCCAAACCGAGTTCAGAAGCCTTTACTGTAAAGGTCTTCCACTTTCCCTCAGCCTCAACAGCTGGCAATGCTACCTCCTTATACTCGGTGACGTGGTCCTTCAGGGCTACAAAGAACTTAGCATGTGTGTCCTTGTCGGCAATCGTCTTATAGGTAACAGAGAACTCATAGTCTGGCTTTACCTCAAGCATTGTCTTAAAGAGTTTCACACGTGAGAATGCTGTCTGACCAGAGATAGACAAACATGAGCCACCCCAGTAAGCATCATCGAAGGTAAGTTCTGCCTTTGCAAGACTATTGATATTCCCTGTGTTTACCTGATCAGCACCATCAGTAATCCACCAACGCCATGTTGGCATGTAATCCTGCGTATTGAGGTTGTACCACTTGTGGTTGAAGGTAACCTTACCATCCTTGCGGAAGCTCAAACCATTACCAAGGTTAAAGCGTGAAACGAATGGAACCTGCTGGATAGTAGACTTCGCTGTGAGGAAGGTAGCAAGTCCGTGGAAGCTCTTTAAGCTTGCATTCGCCAAATTGCACTCCGTATTGATGGCTGGTAACAGACCTGGATTGTTATAACCACCACTAAACATAAGCTCTTGCTTCTTCAGATAAGTCTTCTGAATAGCAATGTCAGATGTACCATTGTCGGTAGCACTCTGGTGGATAAGACTCTGCTTGTGAGCGCCCCAGAAACCGATAGAGATATCGTTATCCAACAATGCGCTCCAACTTGCCTGACGCAAACCACGACCTTGAATGTCAAAGCCTGCATAATAATCGAAGCTGCTACGACCCAAACGCTTAGCTGTATTAACAGAAGCACTCAGATGACCAGGACCCCAGTTGTAGTTAGCAAACAACATATCAGTTGCAATGTTGTCCTTATCACCGAAGATCTTTTGGTTATGATAACCCAAACCACCATCAAAGTGAATCTGACCATCATCACTTGTACCGTCATACCAGTGCACTTCAAATTTCCAGTTGAGTTTCTCTGCTTCCTTATGACAGGCAACAAAGAACTCTGACAACTGTGTCATAACAGAAGAGCTGGTACGGAACTCAGAGTTAAAACCAATACCATTGATACCATAGTACTTCATCATACGAACCAATGGCTCTGCATACAAATACTTATCGCCACTCTTCTGAGTAAGTCTGAACAATACTCTACTATAGACATCACTTCTCCAAGAAGTCAAGTAAACTGAATTTCCAAAAGGAATAGACATCAAAGTACCTACGGTAACACCGTTCTTATGAGCAACGTCAGTCAGACCCGCAGTAGAACGAATCCAAGGTGAAGTCCAGTTTCCGTGGATATCAATGTATGACCACAAACTAAAGTTATCGCCCTCAAAGCAATAACGAGGGAGCGCCTTCCACTGAGCGGTAGGGTCGTCAAGCGGTGTCCACAGACACATCTTACGATCGCGCTTCACGCCTTGGCGCACCTGATAGTCACCGTCCTTAATACGCTCGAGTGGACGAACACGTGAGATAAAGAACTGGTCGTCAATCTCGCTGACGCCCTGTGGCTGCTTCATCTCGCCTTTCAACCACGCTTCAAGGTAGTTAGGCAGGTTCTCAAACTTAGCATCCTGGATGTCCAATGGATGTGTTGGCGTACGCTGTGCACTCACAGTGAGGCAGCTTGCCAATGCCAAGGATGCAAATAAAGTAATCCTTTTCATGAATAATAAATGTTTAGTTTATAAATAATTTTAGGTTTATACAGCTATAAGCATATAACTATATAAGGTTTGTCTCTGTTTAGCAATTATGCTATTTAGCTATGCTTTCGGGTTTAAAGATTAAATGTTCTTAATAGATAAAAGGATAAAACAAAAAGTGCCAGAAGGAGATTAGCTCCTTCCAGCACTTAAAGAATTATTTACTTACAGATAAACTTAACTGTACGGAGGGTCTTACCGTCCTTCTTGACATTCACAACGTAAACGCCCTGAGCACCAAGATGGAGACGTACAGACTCTGCACCATTAACAGAAACAGCCTTGCTTGCTACCATCTGACCATTGGTAGAGAATACCTGAACGAGGTAGTTACCTGGTGTCTCAACGTCGAAGAGGACATCACGATCGATAGCGTAAACCTTCATGTCAGCAGTCTCAGTGCCGTTGATACCTGTTGGATCAGCCTTCACCTTGATTACCTGGAAGGTACGAGTGTCAGAACCATGTGCGTTCTTCAATGTCAATGTAACCTCATAGTCACCTGCCTTAGCATACTTCAACTTAGCAGTACCAGCCTGATCAGTACCATTCTGTGAAACGATAGTAGCCTTCTTAGCTGTCCACTCTGCTGTAGTCTTCACCTGATAGTTACCAGATACGAATGGACTACCAGCATCGTAAGTTGGAGCATCTGGTACGAGACTTGCTACGCCCTCACCAGTACCTACCTTCAACTCACCGTGAGCCAACTTAGCAGTACCCACCTTGCTTGCGAAGTAGTTGTCAGAAGCAGCGTCAGACTCGAAGTCCCAATAAGCCTTCAAACCAGCCTCATTAGCATCGGTAGACATCATTGTGTGAGCAGCCTCTGCTGCAGTGAGCGCCTTGTTGAAGAACTTAACATCGTCAACAGTAGCGTTCATCGCTGCTGTGCTGTGACGACCAAGACTGATACCGAGAACATTATCAGCCCACCAACCATTGTTTGCGAATCTCTGAGAGTTCAGACCTTCACCATCAGTGCCATAGCTCCAGTTGTGTGCCTTAGCTTCCTTACCATTGATATAGAGCATAGGCTTGGTATCAGAACCATTACCATCCATAGCCAAAGTGAAGTGTGTCCAAGCACCTGGGATGAAGTCAACCTTCCAACGCTGCTTGTACTCTGGAGAGCCACCGCCGTTCTTAGCACGGAGTGTCAACTCATAGA
The DNA here is from genome assembly GCF_041433025.1 of Prevotella sp. 20925_1_30. Lineage (NCBI taxonomy): Bacteria > Pseudomonadati > Bacteroidota > Bacteroidia > Bacteroidales > Prevotellaceae > Prevotella > Prevotella sp. 20925_1_30. The sequence continues at coordinate 58,350 of NZ_JAPWAR010000007.1, forward strand.
TACCAGTGTTAGGATCGTATGTAGACCACATTGTACCCCAGTTGTTCTGTGGCCAGCCTGTACCTGGGTCACGCATGTCGATAATCTGAGTGTTACCTGTAAAGCCATTGAACTTAACCCAGAATGCGAGTGTCCATGCCTGATTGTTACTTGTCAAGCCGAGCTCAGAAACCTTAACGCCTACTGGCTTCTCAAGGGTCTTGATACCTCTTGAACCAGAACCGTCAGCCTTCTTACCCTCGTACTTCATTGTTACCTCGCTGTTAGCAAGAACCTCGATAGAAGTCTCGCTGTTGTTAGCTGTGAGCTTGTTGATATGAGGAACAGCACCTACTGCATCAGAAGTAATCTGAATATAGTTAGCATATCTTACTTCCTTATTAACGCGTGCACCATTTTCATTAACTGCACCTGTAAGAACGAGATCGTAGAAGCCTGTCTGGCTCAAACCATTCTCAACCTTGATTTCATTAGCATTGTTGCTGCTTGCTACAGTTGCACCATTGTGCTCAATCTTCCAGTTACCAGCCTCGTGACGTGGGTCAACATAAGCGATAGTGAAAGCCTCGTTTGGCTTGATAACAGACTTGTCTGCCTTGATTTCGTCGCTATATTCGTAGCTATTGAAGATTTCGTGATCCTCGCCCCAAGCGATAGCACTCTCCTTCTTCATATCGAGAGATACTGCAGATACACCGAACTTCACCTTGCCCTGACCCTTGAGGTCTACAGGAACAGAATAGAACATACCTGCCCATGAGGTGGTTACACCCATGAGGATTGGGTCCTTACCCTCCTGCTTAGCCCAGAGCTTGAAGAGAGAAGTCTTCACGTCTGTGTTGTAGCAAGGCTCGCCCTGACCCTTAGTGTTAGGCATGTTGAAGATAATCTTAGCATCAACACCATTCTTTGCAGCGTGCAACAAGGTTGTCTTTACATCGATTGGCTGTGCTGGAGCATCGAAGCTACCACGAACGATTGAGAACTCACCGAGATAGAGATTCAAGTCGGCAGCATTCTCCATCTTGAGCGCAACGAGTGCAAGTGTCTTACCGTTCAAGTCGCCACCAACAGTGATAGTCTTCTCAACCCACTTATCCTCATCAGCCTCATCAGCAGTTGTCAATACTGGATAAGCCTTCTCAGCGTTTACATTATCTTCTGTAGCGAATACCAAAGAAGCATCAGCCTTACCACCCTTAACCTTATAACGGAAGGTGATAACGTCGCCTGTCTTCAAAGCATACTTTGTCTTGAAGAGGTGGAGATACTCCTTAGGAGTAGAACCATGTACACGAACAGTAGAACCACCCATGTAAGCATCATCCCATACGAACTCTGCATCAAGACCAGTTGCAGGAACATCAGCTGCAGTACGACCGAGCAACTTGCTTGCAAACCACCAACGCCATGTTGGCAAATAGTCCTGTACACCTACGTTAGCCCAAGGACGATCGTTCTTACGTACACCACCATAGTTGAAGAACTTACCGTTACCGAGGTTGAAGTAAGTAATCAATGGCTCCTGTGTCAAGTCCCAAGACATAGAACTACGTGCGGTCATCATCGCTGACATACCAGCAAAGTCTGTGTTATCAGCATTGTAGTTCAAGCTGTTATTGATTTGGAGAGAGTTAACCGGGTTACGTGAACCACTTGAGAACCAACGCTCTGTACGCAACATATAAGTGCGCTGCTGTGTCTCTGGGTCACTACCCTTCTCACCACGACTCTCGAAGAACATGTTCTGTGAGTGAGCACCCCAAAGACCGATAGAGATTGGATAATTCTTCAACAAAGTCCAACGTGAACCTGTACGTGGCTCACCACCCTGCATGTTGATACCAGCATAGATGTCTAATGGGTTACGCTCAATCTCTTCAGCCATCTCAACTGTATTCTGCAACAATGTTGATGAGTTCCAGTTATAGTTGAAGAAGAGGTTGGCAGCCTCGCTGCCTTTTGCACCAAATATGCTCTTGTTATATTCATTCAAACCATGGTCAAAAGAGATACGTCCCTTATCATTGGTACCATCATACCATATATTCTCATAGATTGGGTTGGTTGGTCTGATTGCTTTGTTAAGATCCACATGAAAATCTCTTAGTTTTCTTGTTATACGACCACCACCAAAATACTCTGAATACTCAGAGTTGTAGCCAAGACCATCATAACCAAAGTAATTCATGTAAGCAGCTGCCTTCTGCACATCTGTTGTAGCAAGTTGTTCTAAAGCACTACTCCACGCACCAGACAATCCACCATATGGAATACCAGCAACAGAAGATACAGGCACACCATTCTTATGTGCTGCGTCCAACAAAGCTGCAGGAATACGACCTAAACCACAGTTCCAGTCGCCCCAGTGTGTAACGTATGGCCACATTGAGAACACCTCAGAGTCGAAGACACCATCAGGGAGAGCGTTCTTACTTGGCACGTTCCATGGCAACCAAGCAAGGAGCTTCTTGTCGTTCGTATCTGTAAGGTCTGTACGAACCTGTGTTCCTTCGTAACGGAAACGCTGCTTTGGTTTTACACGAGAGATGAAGAAGTTATCATCATCATTGATTTTAGGGTTCGACTTTGACCAGCTCTGCAGTTTACCTGGGAACTGCTGAGACTCAAAGCCCCACTGAATGTAGTTGCTCTTAAGTTCCTGTGCCATCAAGGTTGATGGAATTAGGCAGCAACCAAAAAGAAGTAAATTAATTCTTCTCATAATTGATTTGGGTTTTAATGTTATTGAATAATTATAAATCTTATTACCGTTTAGATCTGCCTCCACTCGTTAGGAGAACAGACGTTGCCCGAGAACTGTATCCTTCGTTGGTACCGCTTAGTAGACTTTACCTGTCATTCGATAGCTTTATAGGTGTCAACTGTGCCTCACGTCTCTCATTTCCAATCGTCGTATTCATGCTTAGCACATCGTGTGCGAAGGCTTAACACCACTTGTGCGGATGCTCCGCACCATTAAAAAAGATGCTGAAGGAACATTCCACTGTTCATAAGACGAGGGTTGCACTACCCTAACAAAAGCCACGTTTTATCGGACATACTTATTATCAGAAAGCTTACCTACCAAACAAAACAAGGCTACCCGACTCGATAGAATCAAGTCAGATAACCTCATTTTATATCACCTATTACTTAATCGTAATCTTTTGTGTACGGATAACATTGTTGTTCTGCATCTTAACGAGGTAAACACCTGCTGGCAACTCATTTGTATTGAAAGACTTTGGATTAACCAAGCTCTTTACAGTCTGACCGTCAGTAGAGAATACCCATGCACGTTCAACATTCTCGAATACTACCTTACCGCCTGCAACAGTGAGCTGTGAAGCACCACCTACGTTAGCAGAGATGATATTAGTAGAACCACCCTCGAGCAACTCTGGCTCGTCAGCAACACCCTTATCATGGGTGTCAGCCTTAGCACCACGAGCAGCATTAGAACCAGTGATAGTCACCTTGAAGTCGATAGCGAAGCCCTTATTGAACTTACCAGTTGGTGTCAAACCGCCCTGGAACCATGCGTCACAGAAGACAAGGCGGAGACGGCTCTGACCTGGCTTAGCATCGTTAGGAATAGTAAACTCATATTCATTAAGCTGTTGTACTTGTGCAGGAACGCCCTTACGAACCTGACCAAAGAATACAACACACTCACCCTCGTTAGGATTCTCAGAGAGATTCTCTGGGTTGAACTGCTTGTCGCCATTGAAATCCATCCAAGCCTTACCCATACAATAGCGGAGGTCGTCATTGCTCTGGTCCTTGATCTGAGTTGCCTCATAGCCCTTAATCTTCACTTTCACTGTCGCACCCTGTGCTACTTCGAGCTCTTGACTCGTAGCATCAACATAGTTGGTCTCGTTTCCTGCAGGACCGTTAGCAGTATAGTCGATATTCTTTGTACCACCCTCTGTCTGGAACTTCTGAACATAACGAATCTTACGAGCTGTTTCTGCACCAGCAGCAGCATTGTCGAGTTCAACTGTTCCGTAGCCCTCTTCCTGTGCCTCTGGGAGTTCAGACTGCTGAGCGCGTGGCACAGCAATCCACAGTGTCTTTGAGTAGGTCTTAAGGTCAGTACTTACTGAGCGAACACCGATGAAAGGTTTGTCGTCAACACTTGTGAACTGGATGTTAGGAACGAGTGTAGCCCACTGTGATGTACGACCTACCTCAGACACCTTACCATTCTCACCGTTCTTATAGAGAATCTCGAAGTGGTCGATATTTGCCTCATCGTTATAAACGGTTGGATTCTGTCCTGGGTCCTTATCAATTCCCCATACCGCCTTAACAGAAAGAGAATTCTTTGTTTCCTCCTTCACCTGAACGGTCAAATCCTTCACGTTAGCTGGTGTTGCTGTCACGTCGTCGTTGAGTTCGAGTTTACCAACAAGTACATTATAGTCAGCATCTGAATCCTTCACACGCAGACCGATACGCTCAATCTTCTGACCAGCAGTGATATCATTCAACTCAACCTTCTTCTCTGTCCAGTTTGCGTTCTCGGTGTTACCCAAAGCATAAGCCTTCCAAGCACCATTCACACGTACGATGAGAGAAAGTTTTGAGTCGTTATTGCCTTCTTTGCCAGTCTTGATAGCTACCTTAGCAACTACCTTACCCTTAGAAGGAGTGAGGTTAGTCTTGAAGAGAACAACGTCTGTAGCAGTTGCATTGTTGACACCCTTCAAGCGAAGTGCTGCACCACCAGTGTAAGCATCCTCATTGGTGAATGAAGGCTGTACGTCTGTGCTGGCTACTTCAGTCTCTGGCTTAACAACCATCCAACGATAAGTAGGCACGACATCTTGGCTACTCATGTTATACCATGAGCCTGCAGTCTTCTTACCCTTATAGTTATAACGTTCGCCATTACCAGTGTTGAAGTGGGTAGCGAAAGGAAGGTTGCCTGAGATAGCTGTGCGCTCTGGAATCCAAGAAGCAAGACCTGCGAAACGTGCCAAAGGAGGTGTGGTACCCTGTGCCTCAACATTATTACCCCTATTGCTAATCTCTGGACGATACAAAGGATTACGATTACCACCAGAGAAAGCACGTTCAAGATACTCCTGATAGTTAGACATACGAGACATAGCGTCGCCACCAGTGTTATAACTCCAGAAACGACTCTCTGCATGCTCACCCCACAGACAAATACCACAACGCTTAGCATCTTGGTTGTTAAGACTATTCCATCGTCTGTCCATGCTTACAATCCATACACCAGCGTATAAACCATCGGCTGAGCCCATAGTGCGTTCTGCCTCTTTTACAGAACTGCCCATGTTCCAACTGAAGTCGCTGTTGTCGTAATTCAACATCACCTCACAGATACGATTGTCCTTATCTTGACCCCACATATATCTTGAGCTATATGATGTCAGACTTGAGCTCGTCGTATAATACATAATCTTGAAGTCGTTAAAACCTTCAGACTTCGCAATCTTATAGAGTTCCTTATGGAAGGCTATGTTATCTGCATCCTGATACTTGTTGGTGCTTTCCCAGTTATAGTTGATACCATCGAAACCGAGGAAGCGCATACAGTTGATGATAGGATGCGTATAGCGGAAGCTACCATCGCTATTACGAGTCATGATAAAGCTTGCCCAACTGTTAGCAGCTCCACCCGTTGTATGATCGAAGAACTTAATACCAGCGAAGATGCTTGTACCATTGCGGTGAGCAGCATCAGCCCATGAACCTGGTGCTTGGAAAAGTCCGTAGTTCCAGGCACCAAACAGGTTGGTATAGTTCCACATTGAGAAGTTATCGTTAGCAAATGTCTTTGAAGGATAGCCACCGAGGTTCTTTCCTGCACCACCAGGAATATTCATAAAGAGGTTACGATTCTCATATGTTCCTGGAATAAGACGGTCTACACGAGACTCAATAGCACGTTTCTTCACGTGAGAACGAATAAATTCTACTTCGTCTTTAATGCCCCATGCCTCTAAATCAGCGTCTGTTGGATATTTCTTTCCTTGGTCTATGAGCTGTGCAAAATGGTCTAACAAGGTCTGATCACTGAGCTTAGAAAGATCATAAACCTGGGTTGAAGAGGTAGAAGAATAGGTTTGTGCATGAGCTCCTACAGGTGACATCATCATCGCAGCTATAAGCCATGCATTAAGGGTAAATTTTTTATTCATATAATTTAGGTTTTGTTATTAGTGTTCGATAGATTTAGTTCCTGGCAGAGAGTAGGTTAAGACTCTCTGCCAGAATATTATCTCTGAATAACGAGACAATTAGAAGTTAGGAGTTAGTCTATCCCAGAAGAGGCGAGTTGCCATCTTGTCTGGACCGCCCAATGCTGGGATACCAGTGTTGTCAACATCTTGCTTTGTAGCAATGTCGCTTGTGCCAGGGAATGGCAGACGGCGCATGATATCACCAGGAACTAAACTACCATCAGCCTCATCGATGTTCAATACTGGCAACATACGTGGGAAACCTGTACGACGAAGGTCTACCCATGCTTCGAAACCATTAGGATAAGTAGCGAGATACTTCTGTGTGATTATCTTCTCCAACTTAGTTTCCTGAGAGTCACCATCGTTCCACTTTACACCAACATGAATAGGTGACGCAGCATCAGGAGTATCACCCGTAGGATCTTTATAAACGTAAGCAACAGGATTCTCTTGCTCCATGTACTGATGAATCCATGCGTCATACCAGTTCACATTCCCCTGACCATTAGGTCCTTCACCATCCATAGACTTCATTTCTGGGTCTTCACAGTTACCATGGAGAATACCTTCTTCATAGAAGTGTTGTGCTGTTCCTCCCATATTCCAACCACGAAGTGCACCTTCAGCACGTAAGAAGCATACCTCTGCATACTTCATGAGATAGAGTGGTGCAGCATTGAAGTATTGTTCATTCAACTTACTGAAAGCAATGTATTGATTCTCATCATAACCCTGACCTTCACCAGGATGTGTACCCGTGCGGATACCACAAATACGGCTTTCTGCAGGTGTTGTCTCACCAGTCTTATTGTTCTTGATAACGTTGTCATTCTTCTTGAAGAGATATTTCAACCAAGGATGATTGAAGGTCTTTAAGGTTATCTCCATTGTAGCACTCATTCGGCTATCACCCCAGTTCTCAACTCCTGGTAATGGATTACTGAATCCCATCACACCTGGACGTATAGAAACACTCTGTGCTTCATTCTCAATAACACCATCAGCAACAGCCTCTTCAGCCAATTTCTGTGCACGAACAGGGTCACTCTTAACCATGTGCATTGCAATACGTAGCTTTAGAGAGTTTGCGTAACGTGCCCACTCTTTCAATGTTCCATCAGCTGCACCACCATCGGACATTACTACAAAACGATCTACGAAAGCCTCTTTGATTTTCTGCTTGTACGCAGCTGGCTTTTGATCGAAGTAATGGAAACATGCGATAGCAGTGTCGAGGTTGGCAATAACATCATTATAAACATCCTCCACCTTATTATATGTATAAGGACCAACTTGCAAGTTTGTCTTCAACTCACGATATGGCATTGGACCATAAACATCAGCTACCTCAACAGCTTGCTGATTGAAGAGTGTAAGATAAGCAGCCTTCAACTCAGGAACAGCGTTTACCTTCTCGTTATTCAAGATAGGCACAAGACTTGTCTTCATCTCAGTGAATGAACCCCATGCACCACCATAACACTTTTGATCAATAGCGTAAGATGATGCCAAACGAATCTTTGAATACTGGAAGAAAGTATGTGGGACAACTGAATACTCAGCATAATTATCAACACCTAGAGAGTATTGATACTGATAAGCATGTGGACCTGGGTTCTCACCATTCTTACCACCACGCATAGAGAACTGTCCACCAACTCCTGCATCAAGCAAGTCTTGCATAGCATTCAAAGCTGCATCAGCCGCAGCTGCATCAGTAGCCTGACGGAAAGGAATGTTGTCTACATCGCCACGACTGGTCACTTTCTCAACATTCTTAGTAGTCGAATTAAACTCATCGCCTGGGTTATCATAGTCAAGACATGACTGCAAACCCAATGTTGGCAATGCCATCGCCATGAGTACAATTATATGTTTACTTTTCATTATTTTAATTCTTTAGATTGTTATTTAATAGATTTACTATATTGTGAGAGAGCTGGAGTAAAGGTATTGGAGACTCATGCAAAGGACATCACTCATTACATGAGGTTCTACACATGAGTATTGATTTTTAGTTCAAATCTCCTAATCCCTTTAACTCCTTTAACTCCTCAAAAACTAGAAGTTTGCCTTCAAAGAGAAACCGAATGAGCGTGATGATGGCATATTGAAGCTCTCAAATGCTCCGAGACCATTCTGTGTAGAAAGTGATACATCTGGGTCTGTTGGTGCATCCTTATAAAGGAAGAACAAGTTGCGAGCAATGAATGAGACTGTCAAATTACGATTCATACCAAAGACATCACGGAAGGTATAACCCAATGAAAGCTCACGGAGACGGAAGTTCGTACCGCTATACAAGTAGCGTGAAGGATTGCTTGAAGCTCCTAATGCCTGATAGTAAGCTTGAACAGGAACAATGCGACCACTACCATCATTCAATGCCATTCCTGGAACATTACCATAATCAGTAGCTACGATATTATTCTTCTCTGCTGCTAGACGTGCATCTGCTGTACGCTGTGAAGCACCAATATAATCAAGATAAGATTCTGTCAAAGAGAATACCTTACCACCAATACGACCATTGATAAGTACCGAGAGTTGGAAGTCTTTATAGTTGAAAGTATTGGTCCAACCCATCTGCCACTTAGAATTCATATTACCAAGATAACGATCATTTGAACCTGTCTTGTCAAATGTTGGCTCACCCTTAGCTGTCAAGACGATATGACCATCGGCATCACGCATGAAGTCTCCAGCGTAAATATCGCCAATAGAGCCACCCTTCTGGTAAACAACTTTAGCCTCACCTACTGTCTGCTGATATTTACGAGATGTTCCGTCCTTATCATATCCAGTCTCAAGAATCTCGTTATCATTAAATGAGAGGTTGTAAGAAGTGCGCCAACGAAGGTCTCTTCCAAACTTGAAATCGTAACCAATAGTGGTCTCAAAACCGGTATTACGAACCTTTGCTGAGTTCAACAACTCTGTATTACCACCAAGAGAACCCAACTCCATGTAGAGATGTCTTACCACCGTATTATAGAAGGTGAAGTCGAAACTCAAACGATTATTGAGGAATAATGACTCAATACCTGTCTCGAATGAACCTGTCTCCTCTGGTACTGGAGCAAAGTCAAGCAACTTGTTACCAGAAAGAGCACCTGTCTGGAGGTTACGACTCATTGCGCCATAAGCCTTATTTGGAATAGAGTTACCTACAGAAGAGTAAGAAACACGATATTTCAAGAAGTTAAACCAATCTGGTAACTTCACCAACTGACTTACGATAGCGTTGGCACCAACACCAAAGTAACCATAGTTATCGGTATCAATCTTGCCCAACTGCTTGAAGTAACGGAATGGACGATACCAGTCACGACGATAAGAAGCATCGAAATAAATGGTCTCTTTCCAACCTAATTGTGCTGTAAAGAGGTAAGAACGATCCCAGTTAGAACTCTTTGAAGTATTTGTCACGCCATAGCCACCTGCACTGGTCTCAAAGTAGTTGACCATTGTTGGGAGCTTACGCATAAGACGATCATAGTATGTTGCAACTGCATCTGTTCCCTTTGTTTCGCCCTTAATAGTATGACCAACAAAACCTGCTGTTGCAGAAACAGAGTAGTCTCCAAAGGTTTTGTTATATGATAAGAGGTAATCAGTGTAGAATTCTGTTGTCTTCTCATCTGAATCCCAGAGGCGACCATAGTCTTCCATAGATGCTGGAAGGAACGTGGTAGCATAACGTGTTGCGTGGTTTTTAAAGCGAAGTTGACTATAGTTAACACGTGCTTGGAATGTCAAACCATCATAGATATCAACATTTGCTTGCAATGTACCAAACAATCTACTCTCATTCTGCTGGCTATTCCCCATGTTCAACAACCAATATGGATTGTTATTAGGGTGTGATAGGAATGCCCATTCCTGCTGTGGACCAGTTAAGGTAGTACGCTGTCCTGCTGCCCAAGAGAAGTTTGAGCCATTCAACTTATAATATGAAGCTGGGTTTGACAACCACTTTCCTTCTGCATTCACGTAATGGTCACGATAATAATTCATATCTAGGTTCTGTGGTGCAGTGTATAGATGATACAATGGATTACCAACAGTACCACCACCAGGACGATTTCTTGTCTTCGTCTCTGTGTAGCTCATTGATGCATCAATATGTAGACGCTTAAAGAAGTTATAGGTCTGACGGAAGCTGATAGAGTTACGATTGTATGAGTTATTACGCATCATACCTGTTGCGTGGCTATTAGCAACTGACACATAGGTACGTGCCGTCTCTGTTCCACCTGATAGTGAGAGAGAGTTATTGGTGGTTACACCTGTACGGAAGAAATTGTCTACATCGTTTACTGTGCGATTACGCAAGTGTACATCATGACGGCGAGCCATGATAGCAGCGTCCAAAGCATCTGTTCCTATCTGCTCTGGTTCGTAACCTACCCAACGATCATCTAAAGGAGAACGAACGATGAGGTCGTTATCAGCACGATCTGCGACTTTACCTCCCCAGTTATTCAATGACAATGCACCTGTTGCTGGGTCGTATGTTGAACCATATGTCTTTTGAATCTTTGGTGTCAACAATGGACTATCGAAAGTAATGTTAGATGTAACATTGATATCCACCTTTCCTTCACGACCACGCTTCGTTGTAATCATAACAACACCATTGGCTGCACGCGAACCATATAGCGCAGCAGCATTAGCACCCTTGAGGACGTTGATCGATTCAATGTCATCTGGGTTGATCAATGATAATGGGTCAGAACCTTCGGACATACCTGTTGAACCGAAGCCTTCACCACTCATACCCTGCTGACCACGGATACCATTACTCATTGGCACACCATCAACAACGATCAATGGCGAACTATTACCAAGGATGGAACGGTTACCACGAAGTACAATCTTCGATGCACCACCAGCACCACCGGCACTTGGTGTAATCGTGATACCAGCTACCTTACCTTCAAGAGAGTTTGCGGCATTAGGATCTTGAACCTTCATAAGATCCTCAGCCTTTACTTGCTGGGTTGCATAAGTAAGTGATTTCTCCTTACGCATGATACCCATTGCGGTCACAACAACCTCATTCATGGTGTTGGTCTCTTCTTTCATTGAAACATCAATGGTAGACTTACCAGCCACAGGGATGGTTTGTGCAGTGTAACCAACATACGAGAACACTAGCTTTGCATTAGGTGTAGTGTTGAGAACAAAGTTACCATCAATGTCGGTAACAGTACCATTTGTACTTCCCTCAACCATTACAGTCGCACCAATAAGCGGCTCTCCTGTTGAGTCAACAACTTTACCCGTCACTTTGTGATTACCATTCTGCTGTACAGACTGCACAGAGGTTGCATGATTGCCACCAGGGTTAGCATAAACACTTGTCGCTGATAACGACAATGCGAACGCAAAAGCCGCTGAGAAATACAGGTGCTTTTGCTTTGATTCCTTAAAGATTTTCATCAGGTTTAGGTTTTTAAACATATTATTTTTATACCTTGTTTTAATTGTTCAGATGGAGGATACAAACACTTCTGTAAGACATCTGCAGTTGTGCTCGATGATATTACACCTTATTATATATATGGAATTGATAGGTTTCAAATTCTCATCTTATATTATAGGTACAACACTTTCCAATTTAGGTCTTGTTCGCATCAAGTCTTTCTCAGACTTGTTACCTCTTCTTGCATCCATCTATATTTATGTAGGAAACAGCATCTTCCCTTCATAATAATAGGCTGACTGTCAAAGAGATAATCATAACACCATATTGTTTAGATAGGTTTATTTAATCCTCACACGTACAAAATTAACAAAATAATAGTAATTACAACACATAATCTCAGCGCTTTTAAGCATTATAAGCATTTTTAACTATTCCGTAAGTAACAATGAGGTAAGATTAAAAGAAGGCTCCTCTCCCCTCCTTTCATTAAATGACTAAGGAAGTGGACAGACTTGAAAGGCATGAAACCATTTATTTATAAGCCTATGCTAGATATATAACAACACACAGAGAACACAGGGAAGTAGGAAGTAAAGCACCCAGCCACATACATGCCAACAATCCCTACCTCCTATCAACCTCATGTTTTTTTATATAAATTCTGTGAATTTATTGAAGAAGTAGAGATTATTGTTTAACTTTGCAGAGATAATTTATAGCATAAGCAAAGGGCGTATGTTACGACTAAGTATGAGCTGATTAAGATTCAAGACAAGCGAAGTCTTGAAATGAGGTAAATACTAGTTATAGGCATAACGACCTAAAAACATGTGTTTTATGAAGCGGATAACAAATCTTATTCTCCTATTAGCTGTATTGCTATGGGGGTGTCAATCAAAGAAAGCTGAGCAGCAAACGAATGTCGTTTACACGTCTACAACGCCATTAGTTTCTGATGTTAGTCTTCCGCAAAGTTATGTGGCTAACATCCAATCTAAGCGTAACATTGAGGTTCGTTCACAGCAAGAAGGAATCTTACAGCAAGTCTTTGTTAGTGAAGGACAGATGGTTCATGCTGGTCAGCCCTTGTTTCGTATTGCCATCGTGGGCGAAGATGAGGAGATTGAGAAAGCTCGTTCTGCACAAGAACAAGCTGAGATTGATTTGCAAAACACAAGTAAACTAACCGACAACAACATTATTTCCCCTAATGCAAAGCGCATGGCAAAAGCTAAGCTGCAGTCTGCCAGTGCAGATTATAAGCTAGCCGTATTGCATAAGAAGTTAGCTCTTATCCGTGCACCCTTTACTGGTGTCTTAGGGAGAATACCACAAAAGGTGGGTAGTTTCATTCAACAAGATGACCTATTGACAACGCTCTCTGACAACTCACAAATGCAAGTCTATTTCAACATCTCAGAGACTGACTACCTAGATTTTCAGCAACATCCCGACCTTTACACACAGTTACCTCTGAAGCTATTGTTGGCTAATGGCAGTACATTCCCAGCCCAAGGACATATCAAGGACATCTCTGGACAATTCGACAATGCCACTGGAACCATCTCAGTTCGCTCTCTCTTTGCTAATCCAAAGGGGCTTTTACGTAACGGACAGACAGGAACTGTACAACTACTCGTGCGTAAGAATCATGCAATGATTATCCCTCAAGAGGCTGTCTATGAGTTGCAAGACCGCAAATATGTCTTTGTTATTGATAAAAACAACGTTATTCACCAACGCCAAATACAAATTGCAGCGGAGGCAACAGGCATTTACGTCATTGCATCAGGGCTCAACGCCTCTGATCACTACCTGACAGATGGTATACAGAAGGTCAACGATGGCGATCGTGTTCGCACTCGTTTTGTTAATCCCCGACAAGCAATAAAGTCAAACGAAATCACTATTTAAGTAGATGTTTAAGATATTCATACGCCGTCCGGTTCTATCTATTGTGATAGCACTGGTCATTGCCTTTATTGGTATTCTTTGTCTTTTCAACCTACCTATCACGCAGTTTCCATCTATCTCACCGCCTAAGGTGAACGTAACTGCTGACTATCCGGGTGCTAACAATGAGTTGTTAGTAAAGTCAGTCATCATTCCTTTGGAGCAAGCCCTCAATGGTGTGCCTGGCATGAAGTATATTGAAAGTGATGCAGGTAACGATGGTGAGGCAGAATTGAACGTGGTATTCAAACTTGGAACCGACCCTAACGTTGATGCTGTCAACGTACAGAATCGTGTTTCTGCAGCCACTAACAAATTACCACCAGAGGTCATTCGAGAGGGTGTAAAGATCTCCCGTGAGGAGCCAAACATCCTTATGTACATCAATCTCTATAGTGATGATCCCAGTGTCAATCAAGACTTTCTATACAACTACTTCGATATCAACATCTCACCAGAGCTCTTGCGTGTAGATGGTGTGGGCGACCTTGATATCCTCGGAACCCGTAGCTATGCTATGCGCGTTTGGTTACATCCTGACAAGATGGTTGCTTACGGCTTATCAACGGATGATGTGAGCGATGCCTTGGAAGACCAGAATATAGAAGTATCACCTGGTAAACTCGGTGAGAGTGGAGGTACACGTCCACAGGTTAAGGAGTTTGTCTTGAAATATCCTGGGCGTTACACCACTGCCGAACAATATGGTAATATCATCGTCAAGAGTACTTCTGATGGACAAACTGTGCGCTTGAAGGATATTGCCGACATACATCTTGGTAGTGAGGTATATGATATTTATTCCACACTAAATGGTCGTCCTTCTGCCGCTGTGACGTTGAAACAGGCTTACGGAAGTAATGCCAGCAACGTTATCAAGCAAGTGAAACAAACCATGACACGCCTTCAGAAGGACATGCCAAAGGGTATGCATTATGAGATCAGTTACGATATTAGCCGTTTCCTTAACGCTAGTATCGAGAAGGTAATACACACTCTTTTCGAGGCATTCGTGCTTGTTGCCCTCGTAGTCTTCATCTTCCTTGGCGACTGGCGATCGGCAGTTATTCCTGTACTTGCCGTCCCTGTCTCTCTCTTGGGTAGCTTCATTGCGATGTTAGCATTCAACATCACACTCAACATGATATCCCTCTTTGCGTTGGTGATGGCTATTGGTATCGTCGTCGATGATGCGATAGTTGTGATTGAGGCAGTGAATGTTCAGATTGCACGAAACAAACTCTCACCAGTCGAAGCGACGGAGAAAGCAATGCAGGAGATATCTGGTGCCATCATTGCTATATCTCTTGTCATGGCTTCAGTGTTTATTCCTGTGGCTTTCATGGGCGGTCCTGAGGGTATGTTCTATCGTCAGTTCTCTATCACGATGGCTTCAAGTATCCTCTTCTCTGGGTTTGTTGCCCTCACACTAACGCCTGCTCTTTGTGCGTTGATATTGACGAAAGAACAGGAACATAATGTCAAACTCGGACCTATCGGACGACTCTTAAAGAAGTTCAATACCACTTTCGATGCTGGTAGCAAACGATATGCTAGCTTACTGCAACACACTGTTAAGCATAAAGCCTTTACACTTCTTGCCATCTTAGTGTTCTGTGGGCTTGCCTATTGGGTGAACCTTGGTCTACCTTCAGGATTCATCCCGCAAGAGGATCAAGGTATGATTTATGCCGTCATCGAGACGCCTCCAGGCTCAACCATAGAGCGCACGAACGAGGTTGCTCACCAACTCCTTGCCATTGCCGAGAAGGAGGATGGCATTGAGAGTGTATCTTCTTTGGCTGGTTTTGAGATCCTTTCAGAGGGTACAAGTGCCAACTCTGGTAGCTGTCTAATCAATCTCAAAGACTGGAAACACCGCAAGCGTACAGCCAAAGAGATTATCGAAGACCTTGAACAAAAGTGTAAGGTCATCACGACGGCGAACATTGATTTCTTCGAACCACCATCGATTCCAGGTTATGGAGCAGCCAGTGGATTCGAGTTGCGATTATTAGATAAGACTGGTAATAACGATTATCACCAGATGGAGAAGGTTAGTAAAGACTTCGTAAAGGAGCTTAATAAACGTCCAGAAATAGGCAACGCCTTTACGTTCTATTCGGCCAGCTTCCCTCAATACATGCTCAACGTCAATGATGCAATGGCGTTACAAAAGGGTGTAGAACCCGGTAAGGCGCTCAATAACTTATCGATATTGGTGGGCTCAGACTATCAAACGGGATTCATCGAATTTGGCAAGCCTTACAAGGTAATTGTGCAAGCCGCACCACAGTATAGGGCGTTCCCAGAGGACTTACTCCATCTCTATGCAAAGAATGATGAGGGCAACATGGTGCCTTATTCAGACTTTATGACGTTGCAGAAGGTGTATGGTATGAGTGAGATTACACGTCATAACCTTTACAACTCATCAGAGGTAACAGGTGCACCAGCACCCGGTTATTCCAGTGGACAGGCTTTGAACGCTATTAGTGAAGTAGCAGAAAAGTCCTTACCAAAGGGTTATGACTATGATTGGGCTGGTATTTCAAAGGATGAAGTGGACCAGGGTAACACCGCAGTCATCATCTTCATCGTCTGTCTTGTCTTCGTTTACCTCATCTTGGCAGCGCAGTATGAGAACTTCCTATTGCCTCTTCCGGTCATTATCTTCCTACCCGTTGGTGTCTTCGGAGCCTTCCTCTTCCTGAAACTATGCGGCTTGGAAAATAACATCTATGCGCAGATTGCCCTTGTCATGCTTATCGGTCTATTGGGTAAGAACGCTGTGTTAATGGTTGAATATGCCGTACAACGAAAGAATCTCGGACAGCCTATTCTGCATGCAGCAATCGAAGGTGCGGTAGCGAGATTCCGCCCTATTCTGATGACAAGTATCGCTTTCATCGCTGGTTTGATCCCACTCGTCTTTGCTTCGGGAGCTGGTGCTATTGGTAACAAAACCATTGGTACTGCCGCAGTGGGCGGTATGTTAATTGGTACGTTATTTGGTCTTTTGCTCATCCCAGGGCTTTACAATATCTTTGCATCTATGGCGGACAAGATCGTTCACTACCAGAAAGACAAGCCATTAAGCGAAGAGAAGGACAAACGTTACCACAAGGAAGAATCTAAAGAGGAATCAGAATGATGAAAAAGAACCATAGACAATTACACATTATATATAATATAGCAGCCCTGCTGGGGCTGTTATCTCTCGCAGCATGTAAGACTCCGCAAGCGACCTTACCGAAGGACACCATCAAAGCAAGCCTCCCTGTTGCAACAAGTGACACAGTGAGTGCCATCCCTGTTTGGCGTGATTTCTTCCAGGATGAGACGCTCCGTGCACTCATCGACACGGCTTTGAACAATAATCAAGACCTAAAGATAACCTTGCAGGAGATGGCTATTGCGAAGAGTAATATCCTAGCCAAACGTGGGCAGATGTTGCCTTCCATCACGGCAAACATGTCTGTTGGTGCATCGAAGGTGGGACGTTATACGGCTGACGGAGCCGGTAACGTGGGTACGCAAATCACGCCTGGTCATAACATCCCAACCGTCACACCAGATATAGCACCTAGTTTGCAACTCAACTGGACGATTGACCTTTGGAATCAACTCAATAGTGATAAGCGTGCAGCAGTCGAACGTTACCTTGCTTCGGAGGATGGTCAACGCACGCTAAAGAGCCAGTTGGTGGCTGATGTAGCAGAGAATTACTACTCGTTATTGGCGTTAGATAATAAGCTGGATATCATGTTGCAATACATTAAGTTACAACAGAAAGCGGTGCAGATAGCCCGTGTTCAGAAGGAAGCAGACGCTGATACGCAATTAGCAGTGGAGAAGTTTGAGGCCGAGCTAGCGAAGGCGTCAGCTGAAGAATACGAACTCCGACAGGCTATCACAGAGACGGAAAACAACTTGAATATGCTACTTGGACGTTATCCAACGCCTATTCTCCGCAACAAAGAGAACCTGATGAATAAGCAGGTACCTACGTCCTTGCAGACTATTCCTACGAGTCTCTTACTCAAACGACCTGATGTTGTACAGGCAGAGCACCAACTTGAGGCTGCAAAATGGGATGTTGACGTAGCCCGCAAGGCTTTCCTTCCTTCACTGAACGTGTCGGCTTCGCTTGGTTTAGATGCTTTCAACCCTAAGTATCTATTGCATTTACCGAAGTCATTAGCCTTTGGTGTCATCGGTGGACTGGCTGCTCCTATCATCAACAAGAAGGCTATTCAGGCGAATTTCGATCAAGCAAATGCCTTGCAACTAGAGGCTCTTTACAATTATGATAAGGTGTTGCTATCGGCTTATAGTGATATGACTACCTTGCAGGCAAAGGCTCATAACCTTGCACAATATCAAGCATTAAAGGTGAAACAGGCGGATGCTCTATCGAAGGCGGTCATCGCTGCCCAACAACTCTACACCTATAACCGCGCAACCTACCTAGAGGTTCTCGATAGCGAACGCGAACAACTCGATTGCCAAGTGGACCTTGTTGACACGCAGTTACGCCAACTCTCTACACTAATCGACCTATATAGAGGTTACTTCTAAAGGCTCAACTCATAGCTAACTACAGGCTCAACGCCTGTCTATCTACAGCCCCAACGGTAGCCATCTACAGCCTCTCCCCCGCCCCCTCTCCGAATGGAGAGGGGAGTGAAGACTGTTGTTTGCAAATAAAGGGGGCGTTTCTTCGATGCAAGGAAAGCCTCTCTTCGATAGGAAGAAACGCCTTTCTCGATTGGAGAAAGGCGTTTCCTTAATTCTACTAAAAGCCTTTCTTTAATTCAAAATGCAAAGTTCACAATTCAAAATTGTGATTAGTTCTGTTGTTGAAAGGCATTAATAAATTCTTTGCTGGAACATTTTTAACACGGAATACACGGATGGCACAGAAACTAAAAGCGACACAGAGTTCCTAAAGGAACATGGGAATACACAGAAGCTGCCGCCCATTTTTATTCAACTAAAAGCCTCCCCAAACTCCTCCGAAGGAGGGGATGTATTCCCCAGAAGCTCTTCTTTAATTCAAAAACACAATTATCTCTATTCCCACTAACCACCCTCTCTCATCCTACTAATAGTATTCACGCCCCTCTCCATTCGGAGAGGGGGCGGGGGAGAGGCTGTAGAAGGGTTGGTGGGAGGCTGTTTTTCCGTCCTTACTTACCGATACAGAAGTGCTTAAAGATATTCCCCAACACCTCATTCGGAGTAATTTGTCCACCCGTGATATCGGCTAGTTCGTCGAGACAAATGCGGAGATCCTCACTGATAAGGTCGCCTGAAAGACTCATAGAGAGGGCGTCTATCACTCGAAGAATCGACTCGTCGGCACGAGTGAGTGCTTCGTAATGGCGAACGGAAGTGATAATTACACTGTTCTCATTGATCTCTGGGATATTAGCAGAGGCGTAGATCAGTTGTTCCAGTTGGTCGATATTACGCTTATACTTGGCAGATAGACTAACTATCTGGCAGTGGCTATCGCCTACCGAAAGCTCTTCCGCAGTCGTCTCGTCCACTTTGTTGCGCACAAGGATAAGGCTCTTTCCCTCACAACGAGCCTGCATCTCAGATAGTTCCGATAGACTAGGAGTAGCATCAACCACCCACAAGATGATACGAGCCTCAGCCAGTTTCTTATACGATCGTTCGATTCCGAGTTGCTCAACCTGGTCGTCCGTGTTACGCAAACCAGCTGTGTCAATAAAGCGGAAGGTAATCCCCTGTATCTCTGTTGTGTCCTCAATGACATCGCGGGTAGTACCATGAATATTTGAAACAATCGCTTTCTCCTCATGTAACAAGCAATTCAAGAGCGTTGATTTACCCACGTTTGTCTTGCCAATGATGGCTACTGGCACCCCACGCTTCAGTGCGTTACCTGTTTCAAACGACCTGATAAGCACCGAGATACGCTCGTGTATTGTTTCAGCCAACGCCTTCAACTCCCCTCTATCAGCAAACTCTAGCTCCTCATGATCGGAGAAGTCGAGTTCTAACTCAAGTAGGGACGTCATCTTCAAGAGCTGGTCTCGTAGCTTGGAAAGCTCCGAACTGAAGTGACCCTTCAGTTGGCTCAATGCCACTTGATGTGATGCTCTGTTCGTCGCAGCAATCAGGTCGGCAACAGCCTCAGCCTGACTCAAGTCCATCTTACCATTCAGATACGCCCGTTGGGTGTACTCTCCTGGTCGAGCCTGTCGACATCCAGCATCAATGAGAGCCTTTACCACTTGATTAAGAACGTATGCCGAACCATGACACGAGATCTCCGTACTATCCTCACCAGTATAACTATGTGGTGCACGGAACACACTCACAAGGACATCGTCAATCTCTTTTCCGTCCTTACCAACGATCTCACCATAGTGTAACGTGTTCCCTTTGGCTTCGTGGAGCAGCTTCTTCCCCACCCCACGAAAGACCTTCTCCGTCAGTTCTATTGCTTTCGAGCCACTCACACGCACCACTCCAATGGCTCCACCAGGCTGCGTTGCAAGTGCTGTTATCGTATCTGTTGATATTGAAGAAATCGTGTCTAATATCATAAAATCATATTTTAATATCCAGTAGCAGGGGTACATTACACGAGCCCTCCACCTCTTGAAGAGGATAACAATCTACTACCTTTCCCATTAATTGCTTACTTGTAAGGAACAAGTCAATCCTATATCCTTCCTTATTTATCCTGTACTCCCCTCCGAAAGGGTAATATGTGAAACCCTCCTGTTGCTTATCAGGGTGCAAATATCTATACACGTCCACCAAAGTCTCCGCCTGCATAAAATGCTCGAAATCGATATGCTCTTGTCTTGTAAAGCATGCTGCCGACTTGACAGACACGTTATCAAAGGCATCAATATCCCGTTGGACGATATTAAAATCACCACAGATAATACAAGGCTTATGGGCTTGTAACTGATGAATAATGTGTTGGAAAGATTCAAACCAATCGTGCCGATACATTCGTGTCGACTGCTCCTTACCAGCATAAGGCACATATACACCAACGACATACACGCTTTCCAGTTCTGCAACTATTATGTGTTCCCGTTTATAAACACCTTTAAGACTATCGTTCAAAGTGTTTCCCTGCTTCAAGGATTTGGTGAATAACGCCGTACCAAGGTGTGCTGCATCATCTGCCTCATTCCATATTTGATGATAACCAACGATATTGAAGCATGCATCTATCGTCTTTATCTTGGTTTCCTGTAGGCAAACTATGTCTGGTTCCCAGCTTTCCAACATTGAAAGAAAGGCTGAAAATGCCGACCGAATACCAAATATATTCCAAGAGATAATGCGCATTAAGGGAATTGCCTTATCTTTTCTTCATCTAATAACACCCATTGCTTCACATTATTATATACGCTCAAGGACAAGAGTAATCAGTCCGTCGATGGTATTCTTATAGTTTGCATTCGCCTCCTTAGCCAATCGGTTGGCAATAACCATGCAACAGGTGACAGCCTTATGACCCATGAGTGTTGCCAAACCAGCCAACGCTGACGACTCCATCTCAAAGTTCGTCACACGCATACCATCGTATTCAAACTTCTGAATCTTCGTATTTAGCATTGGATCTTGCAGTGGTAAGCGCAATTCGCGACCCTGCGGACCAAAGAAGCCACCGCAAGCAATGGTTACACCTCGCACCATATCGTCGCCCGCAATACGCTCAAGTAACTCGTTATCAGCGCATGCCACGTAAGGATTACCCATCTGCATATCCCATTGCACCTGCTCTTTAAACGCTTGTTCAAAGGCTAAGTCGCTTGCTTGATTGCGCCCTGCATAGAAGTTCAGAAGCCCATCAAAGCCAATACTCTTGGCTGATGCGATGTAAGTACCTACTGGTGTGTTAGGCTGCAAACCACCACATGTACCAATGCGAACCAATGATAACTGTCTTAACTGTTCGTTTTCATAACGTGTCTGAAAGTCGATATTTACCAAAGCATCAAGTTCGTTAAGAACGATGTCAATGTTATCACAACCAATACCCGTGCTCACTACCGTTATACGCTTACGATGGTAAGTACCCGTAATAGCTCTAAATTCACGATTAGAAACCTCACACTCAATGTCTTCAAAGTGTGATGCCACGAGTGCCACACGCCCTGGATCGCCCACAAGTATCACTTTCTCTGCAAGATCTTTAGGCTTTAAATGTAGATGGAAAACACTTCCATCACTATTGATAATCAGCTCTGAGGGGGCAAAATACTTCTTCTCCATATCAAAAGGTGTTTTGGTAAAAATATTGACTACTGTTTGTTAACTGACAAAGATACGTATAAAAGTGGAAAGAAACAAGTTTTTTCATATAGAAAGCGTATGTTTCTTTCATTCAAAGGTAAGCTACAACAAGGCTAGGAGTGATGTTTATCACAGCGATTCACGCATGATTATAAGTTTTTGTAACGATTTATAAGATAGCCCAGAGGCTGCAACAAGAACATCGGGAGAGGCTCACAAGAGACCTCAAAGCAATCACTTAAAACCGAGCAGCCCCACAGGTGAAAAGGACGAGACGCCCTTCTTGCAGGAAAGAGAGCCTCCCTTCACTGCAAGGAGAGGCTCTCTTGCTAACGACGAAACGCCCTTCTCTATAACGCATAACGCCTCGATGGGAGCATAAAATTATGCAAATTATACTAACGTAAGCAATGATTCTAATAAAAAATATCTATCTTTGCAGAAATAATAACCAATTAATGGTATAATACATGGAGTTTTCTGCAAAACAGATAGCGCAATTCATACAAGGACGTGTTGATGGTGACGAGAATAAAACCATCCATACTTTCGCCAAGATAGAGGATGGAAAAGAGGGTGCAATCTCTTTTCTTGCCAATCCGAAATACACACATTATTTATATGAGACGGCTTCGTCAATCGTTCTCGTTGATGAGGACATCCAGTTGGAGAAGCCCGTTAAAGCCACATTGATACGTGTTAAGAATGCACGTGATTGTGTTGCGAAGTTGTTGCAGTTATATGAGAGCATGAAACCTAAGCGTCAGGGCATTGACAGCTTGGCTTTTGTTTCGCCCAAAGCAACCATCGGTAAGGATGTTTATATTGGTGCCTTTGCATACGTAGGGGACGGTGTGATGGTCGGAGATGGCTGTCAGATTTATCCTCATGCAACGATAATGGAAGGTGTAGAGATGGGTAAGAACTGTATTATCTATCCTAATGCTAGCATTTACCAAGGCTGTAAGTTGGGCGATAGAGTTATCCTCCATTCTGGCGCAGTGGTGGGTGCTGATGGTTTCGGGTTCGCTCCTAACGCAGAAACAAATAGTTATGACAAGATACCACAGATAGGTATTGTGACCTTAGAGGACGATGTTGAGATTGGAGCAAACACTTGTGTGGATCGCTCAACGATGGGTAGCACCTATGTTCGTAAGGGTGTTAAACTAGATAACCTCGTGCAGATTGCACACAACACAGACATTGGCGAGAACACAGTCATGTCTGCCCAAGTGGGTATCGCAGGCTCTACAAAGGTGGGTCAGTGGTGCATGTTCGGTGGACAAGTGGGCATTGCAGGGCATATAGAGATAGGTGATAAGGTTTTCCTAGGCGCACAGTCAGGTGCACCTGGAAGTTTGAAGGCTAACCAACAACTGATTGGTACACCTCCAATGGAGCAACGCTCTTACTTTAAGTCGCAAGCCATCTTCCGCAGACTGCCTGAGATGTACAAGCAACTAAGCGACTTGCAGAAAGAAATAGACCAATTGAAAAAGAACAGATAACATTCATGGATACAATAAAGCAGAAGACATTAAAAGGGAGTTTCTCGCTCTTTGGCAAGGGACTTCACACTGGTTTGAGTCTTACCGTGACGTTTAATCCAGCTCCAGAGAATACTGGTTATAAGATACAACGTATAGACCTTGAAGGGCAGCCAATCATCGATGCCGTTGCAGAGAATGTAGTGGATACACAGCGCGGAACGGTCTTGGCAAAGGGTGAAGCACGTGTAAGTACCATAGAGCATGGTATGTCTGCCCTATATGCAATGGGCATTGACAACTGCTTGATACAGATAAACGGACCAGAGTTCCCTATCCTCGATGGTTCTGCAACGATGTATGTTAATAAGATCAAGGAGGTGGGCATTGTGGATCAAGCAGCCCCGAAGGACTATTACATCATACGTAAAAAGATAGAGATAAAGGAGGCGAACGGGTCAGTAATTACTATCTTGCCAGACGACGAGTTCTCTATTACTGCCATGTGTAACTTTGATTCAAAGTTTATCAGCAGTCAGTTCGCTACGTTGGACGACTTTGGTACATACGCAGAGGAGATTGCGCCAGCTCGAACCTTCGTCTTCGTGCGTGACATTATGCCGTTATTACAAGCGAACCTCATTAAGGGTGGCGACTTGGATAACGCTATTGTTATCTATGAACAGCAGGTTTCTCAAGAGAAACTAGACCAACTGGCAGACCTCTTGAAAGTGCCTCGCATGGATGCAAATAACATTGGTTATATCCAACATAAGCCTTTGCAGTGGGATAATGAATGTACCCGTCATAAGCTCCTAGATATCATCGGAGACATGGCACTCATAGGTAAACCTATCAAGGGACGCATTATTGCAACTCGACCAGGGCACACTGTGAATAATAAGTTTGCGCGTTTAATGCGTAAAGAGATACGTAAGCACGAGGTGCAAGCACCGATTTACGATCCTAATGAAGAGCCTCTCATGGATAACAACCGCATACGTGAGTTGTTGCCACATAGGTACCCCATGCAGTTGGTAGACAAGGTTATCTCCATGGGTGCAAATAGTGTAGTTGGTGTGAAGAATGTCACTAGTAACGAGCCATTCTTTCAAGGTCATTTCCCTCAAGAGCCCGTTATGCCAGGTGTACTTCAGGTAGAGGCAATGGCGCAATGTGGCGGTCTCTTGGTATTATCTCAGCTTGAGGAGCCAGAGAGATGGTCAACTTACTTCTTGAAGATAGACGATGTTAAGTTCCGTCAAAAGGTCGTTCCAGGTGACACCCTCTTGTTCCGTGTGGAGCTATTAGGTCCTGTTCGCCATGGAATTAGCTCAATGAAAGGCTATGTATTTGTCGGTGTCAACGTTGTCACTGAGGCAACGTTTACGGCACAGATAGTGAAGAATAAGTAAGGAGGAGTTTAGGAACTCCTCCCCAAAACATAATGATATGAACCAAATAAGCCCACTTGCCTTTGTTCATCCAGAGGCACAACTAGGTGACAATAACATTATCGGTCCGTTCTGTTACATCGACAAGAACACCGTAATCGGTAGTAATAATGTGTTCCAAAATGGCGTTACCATTCATACTGGAGCACGAATAGGTAATGGCAACGAGATATTCCCTGGGGCTAGTCTCTCTACAAAACCTCAGGACTTAAAGTTCCGTGGTGAGGAGACAGAATGCGTCCTTGGAGATAACAACTCCATACGTGAGAACGTTACAATCTCACGTGGTACTGCATCCAAAGGGAGGACTGTTGTGGGGAGTAATAACCTCCTTATGGAGAGTATGCACATAGCACACGATTGTGAAATTGGGTCTGGTGTCATCATCGGAAACTCGACTAAGTTCGCTGGAGAAGTGGTCGTTGAAGACTATGCCATCATATCTGCTAACATCCTTTGTCACCAATTCTGTCGCATTGGTGGATATGTTATGATACAAGGAGGAAGCCGTTTCTCAATGGATATCCCACCTTATATTATAGTAGGCAAAGAGCCTGCTCGCTATATGGGAGTTAACCTCGTCGGATTGCGCAGACGTGGTTTTACAAACGAACAGATAGAACTCATCCATAACACGTATCGCCTACTTTATGGTACAGGAACGCGTGCTGAGAATATAGCTCGTATAAAGAGTGAACTGCAGGTGACGCCTGAAGTACAGCGAATCATTGACTTCGCAGAGGCTTCACAACGTGGTTTGATTAGGTAAGAGTTTGAAGGAAAAGACATTAATAGTCGTCACGGGACCAACAGGTGTGGGCAAGACGGAGGCAACCTTACGCCTTGCCGAGCATTTTGGTGTACCTGTTATCAATGCAGACTCACGTCAGATCTTTGCTGAAATACCCATCGGAACAGCTGCACCAACGGCTGCTCAGCAGGCACGAGTACGCCATTACTTTGTTGGAAACCATCACTTAGAGGACTACTATTCGGCAAGTCTGTTTGAAGAGGATGTTTTGAAGATTATTAATGAGGCTTCTTCGAAGGTTTCCTTACTATCGGGTGGGTCAATGATGTACATCGATGCGGTTTGTAAAGGTATTGATGACATTCCGACAATACGCCCAGAAGTACGGCAGGAGATGATGCAACTCCTTGAGAGTGAAGGCTTAGAAAAGATGTGCGAGTTGCTTCATGAATGGGATCCAGAGCACTGGGCTGTAGTCGACAGGAACAATCCTCGACGGGTTATTCATGCCCTTGAAATATGCAAACAGACGGGTAGAACCTATACATCCTTCCGTTCTAATACCATCAAAGAACGCCCTTTTAATATTATCAAAATTGGTTTGAATCGTGATCGTGAGACCCTCTATCAACGTATCAATCAGCGAGTTTTGCAAATGATAGACGATGGTATGATCGAAGAAGCGCAATGCGTCTATCCGAAGAGAATGCTCAATTCGCTTAACACGGTGGGTTATAAGGAACTATTTGAGTATCTTGACGGATTGACAACACTTGATGAAGCGATCTTTAAGATACAAAGTAATACCCGTCGCTACGCCCGCAAACAACTCACATGGTACAAGCGTGATGCGGAAATGACGTGGTTTTCACCTGATAACATTGAAGAAATCTTAAATTATCTATCAACTATCTCCCTGTAAGCAAGTAAATAACTACTTTTGCAGTAATAGGTGAGTTATGTTATAAAACGAAGATTGTAAAGGCAATGATAAAGAGACTTTATTCATTTATTAAAGCTATTTTCCAAGGGATAGTACACTTCTTTCCTTGGTACATAAAGCTCTATAAGGGTCGTGCATGGTACACAAAAGCAGCACTGGGGATCACTTCCTTCATCGTTGCCATATTCCTTTATCTAGGCATGGTAGACACTAACTTCCTGTGGCTCTTTGGTAGATCGCCTGGCTTTATAGAGATTAAAACACCTCCAACGTACGCTGCTTCGGAGATATATAGTGCTGACTCCGTACTTATTGGACGCTTTTATAAAGAAAACCGTACGCCTATCAAGTATGGAGAAGTCAATCCCGCCTTCTGGAACGCACTGATTAGTACAGAGGACGAACGCTTCTATAGCCATCATGGAATCGACTTCATGGGTATCGGTGGAGCGATTAAAGACGCTGTTACTCGTGGTGATGGACGTGGTGCATCGACGATTACTCAGCAGCTAGCAAAGAATATGTTCCGTGTGAGAACACAGTATTCTACAGGCTTACTGGGGCACGTTCCAGGACTTCGTATGCTTATTATGAAGAGTAAGGAGTGGATTATTGCTGTGAAATTAGAGCTCATCTATTCCAAAAAAGATATATTGACAATGTATGCCAATACCGTCGATTTCGGTAACAACTCATATGGTGTCAAGACCGCAGCAAAGACCTATTTCAATACCACACCAGCGAAGATGTCGGTTGATCAAGCAGCCACCCTCGTGGGTATGTTGAAGGCTACTACCTATTACAACCCCATCACGCACCCTCAAAACTCTATCCGTCGACGCAACACAGTATTATATAATATGGTGACACACCATGTATTACCTCAATCAGAGTACACCGCTTATTCGAAGCGTCCTCTACACCTTGATGTACACATGGAAGAGAACTATGACGGTCAAGCGCAGTACTTCCGTCAATATGTTGCAGACGAGTTTAAGGAGTGGATGAAAGACCATGGTTATGACTTGTATAGTAGTGGTCTCAAGATCTACACCACGATTGACACCCGCATGCAGAAGTATGCCGAACAGGCTGTATCGAAGCAGATGGAGCGTGTGCAAGACAACTTTAACAACCATTGGAGGGGTCAGAACCCATGGAGGGACGCAAGTGGAAAGGAGATACCAGGCTTTATCGAGGGTATAGCTCAGCGCCAACCTTTCTATAAGAAACTTGTTCAAAAGTATCCCAACCAGCCTGATAGCGTTCTTTATTATCTAAATAAACCACACAAGGTAAAGCTCTTTGATTATGCAAAAGGCACCATTGAGAAAGAGATGTCATCGATGGACTCCATCCGTTACATGGTACAGTTTATGCACTGTGCGATGGTCGCCATGGAACCTCAAAGTGGTGCAGTAAGGGCATGGGTAGGCGATATCAACTTCGATACATGGAAGTATGATAAGGTCATAGCAGAGCGTCAACCGGGTTCAACCTTCAAGCTTTTTGTATACACCGAAGCCATGCGACAGGGTATGACGCCATGCACTCGTCGACGTGACGAATACATCAGTATGCAGGTTCTCGATAAGAAGACTGGACAGATGAAGACGTGGACTCCGCATAATGCTAATGGGCGTTTTTCTAACGACTCCATACCTTTGATGACCGCATTCGCTCGAAGTATTAACTCCGTTGCAGTGCGTGTTGGACAGGAAGTCACTATACCAAGTATCATTGAGACAGCGCAGAAGATGGGCATAAAGAGCCCGTTAGATAACGAGCCATCATTGGCTCTTGGATCAAGTGATGTCAACTTACTTGAGATGGTGGATGCCTACTCTACGATAGCAAACTATGGTGAGCATATTGATCCTGTGGTCGTTACTCGAATCGTAGATATGAATGGTAACGAAGTTTATACAGCCCCTCAAAACCACGAGAGAGCCGTTGATACGAAGTCTGCCTTCCTAATGCAACAGATGCTCAAAGCCGGTGTCAATCAAGGAGGAGGTACCAGTCAGTCCCTGAGACAGTATGTTCCTAGCGATACAGACTGGGGTGGAAAGACAGGTACAACCAATAACCACTCCGATGCATGGTTTATGGCTGTTAGTCCGAATCTAGTAGTTGGTGCATGGGTAGGAGGCGAATATCGCTCCATACACTTCCGTACTGGCGCCCTCGGACAAGGCTCAAAGACAGCCTTACCAGTGGTGGGTGAGTTCCTTCATAGCCTGATGTACGACCGCAACTATAGGCGTTATCATGCCAAGTGGGAGGTAGATGAGGATGATGATATCGACCCAACAATGTATAATTGTCAGCCAGCTCCTGTCCAGCGACAGCTCCCTGACTCTCTAAATGGGCTAAACGCAGGTCACAGACGTTATCATGGTGATAACGAGGAGGGCATTCCTTCTGATGAAAACGATGCTGAAGGCATACCTTCAGAACCTATCCAACCAGCGGAACCAGTAAGCAGACACCAGTCTGAGAATGGCTCTGAAGGGGGCGGAAACAGCCATGAGAGCAAGTCAGAGAAGAAGAAGGAAAAGAAGATAAAGGCTGCTAAAGACCCAACGGTAAGTAATATTGAATGGGACTAAGCAGCGTTAATCAGCATCATGAAAGCTGCTATTAATAACGCAATAGATCTACAGAATCCAGAGCTACAAAAGGCTTTGCAGATTATACAGTTTACACATAATTCCCTGTTCCTGACCGGTAAGGCAGGTACGGGGAAGTCTACTTTCTTGCGTTATATATCGTCTACTACAAAGAAAAAACACGTTATTCTCGCCCCGACCGGTATAGCTGCCATCAATGCAGGAGGCAGCACTTTGCATAGCTTCTTCAAGTTACCTTTCCATCCATTAGTGCCTGATGACAGTCGATACACGCCTCGCCACCTGCGCGGGACAATGCGTTATAACGGCGACAAATGCAAACTCTTACGTGAAGTGGAGCTTATCATCATCGACGAGATAAGCATGGTTCGCGCCGACATCATTGATTTCATTGATAAAGTATTGCGTGTTTACAATCGCAATATGCGTGAGCCTTTCGGTGGAAAGCAGCTCCTTTTGGTTGGAGACATCTATCAGTTAGAGCCAGTAGTCAAGGAGGATGACCGCAGACTATTGCAACCTTATTATGCAAGTAACTATTTCTTCGATGCTAAGGTATTCCAGGATTACCCCTTGGTCAGCATTGAGTTGAATAAAGTTTATCGTCAGAACGATTCCACCTTCATCTCTATTCTCGACCACATACGCACCAATCAAGTCACTGACACCGACTTTAAAATGATTAACGAACGTGTGGGTGCATCCTTAGAACCACAGGATAAGGACAAAGAAAACTTCACCATCACCCTATCAACGAAGCGAGATACGGTCGACTGGATTAACAATGAGGGACTAGACAGGCTCGAGGGCGACCCCGTGATGTTCCTTGGTGAGATCAAGGGAGAGTTCCCTGAGAGTAGTCTACCTACCCCCATGGAGCTGAATCTCAAGGTGGGTGCACACGTAATGTTCATTAAGAACGATATAGAAAAGCAGTGGGTCAATGGCACACTGGGCATTATCATCGGTATAGATGAGGAGGAGGGAATGCTCTATGTACGCACGGAAGAGGGTCACGACCTGCAAGTTCAGCGTGAAATGTGGGCTAACGTGCGTTACACCTTCAATGAGACTGAAAAGAAGATAGAGGAAGAACAGATAGGAACTTACATCCAATTCCCATTGAAACTAGCGTGGGCTATCACCGTACATAAGAGTCAAGGACTAACGTTCAAGAACGTCAATATCGATTTCTCTGGTGGTGTATTCGCAGGGGGGCAGGCGTATGTTGCACTCTCCCGATGCACCAGTTTGGAAGGAATTAGCCTCAAAGACCCACTGAGACAGAATGAGGTTTTCGTCCGAGCAGAGGTCACGCAGTTTGCACGTCATTATAATGATCGCAATATGATAGCCACAGCCTTGAAGCAAAGTAAGGCTGATAAGGAATATTACGATGCTGTGCAAGCGTTCGACGAGGGCGATTATGACAGTTTTCTAAACAATTTCTTCCTTGCCATCCATAGTCGATATGACATTGAGAAACCCGTTGCGAAACGTTATATCCGTCGTAAACTCGAAACAATCAATCAGCTCCGACGAGAGAACGAAGCCTTGCGGCAGCAACAACGAGCGCATGAGGATTTCCTCAAAAAACTCTCTGTTGAATATGTGATGATGGGTAAGGAATGTGAAAAGGAGGGTATGCGTGAGGCTGCCATTGCCAACTATGAGAAGGCAATCAAGCTCTATGAGGATAATCCGATAGCACGAGGACGACTCGAGAAGCTATGCCGTAATACAAAATAAAAAGCCTCCCCAAGCCCCTCCGAAGGAGGGGATGTGTACCCATAAAGCACTGCTTTGATGTAACAAAAAGTCTCCATAAAACCATCGGAAGGAGGGGATGTGTTCCTCCCAAAGTCCTCCTTTGATGTAAAATGTATATTCGATTAGTGCTGTTGGGGCTAGATTCAAGGACTGAAAGGAATGAGAAGGAGTGAAAGAGAGCGAAGGCAATAGCACAGACTGCTGTTAGTTGTACTCTCAAAGACGAATGTCTTAACGCCAGCACCCAGTCTCCTGCCTCTTAAAATAGAATTAAATTACATGGAAAAGAAGAATAATCAATCACGAATCATCAGTTTGATCTTCCTCAGCATATTATTGGCTGTGGGCGTCATTGCGTCTTGTCACCATAAAAACAGCATTGAGGTAGAAGACAATAAAGACACTGTTGCGGCGAAGGACTTTGCCCCTTTGGTTGATAATGGTAAGTTATCAATCGACCTAAAAGGCATTACTTCCGTTGCTTTCCCTAAGTATAAACTATCCAAAGCAACGCCTTTCATCCCCGATTCTGTTAGTGTTGCTGCGGATGAAGAGAGCGTTTCGAGCGGTAATTACTCGGCAACTCTTATGCTCGACACTATCCCTCCGAAAACCTTTTACCAGTCGGTTGAGATGGCAGCACAACACGATACTTGTTGGCAGATTAACAACTTTGCTTTCACTTACGAACGCAAAGATAAGAAGGGAGGAGTGTATAAGGTTAGCTTTAGTAAAGGCGGTCAACAAATCTTTGTCACCCATCTGAATAGTGACATGGTGGGGCTTACGGGTAAAAAGAAGTAGGCTTAATGTAAGTCAAAAAACAGCCTCACCCCCGTCCCCTCTCCGAATGGAGAGGGGCGTGAACACTATTAGTAGGATGAAAGAGGGTGGTTAGTGGAATTAGAGATAATTGTATTTTTGAATTAAAGAAACAGCCTCTGGGTAATACATCCCCTCCTTCGGAGGGGCTTGCGAAGGCTTTTAGTTGAATAAAAATGGGCGTCAGCTTCTGTGGATTCCCATGTTCCTTTAGGAACTCTGTGTCCCTTTTAGGCTCCGTGCCATCCGTGTATTCCGTGTTAAAAATGCCCCAGCAAAGAAGTTATTAATGCCTTTCAACAACAGAACTAATCACAATTTTGAATCGTGAACTTTGCATTTTGAAATAAAGAAAGGCTTTTAGTAGAATTAAGGAAACGCCTTTCTCCAATTGAGAAAGGCGTTTCTTCCTATCGAAGAGAGGCTTTCCTTCCATCGAAGAAACGCCCCCTTTATTTGCAAACAGCTGTATTCACGCCCCTCTCCAATAGGAGAGGGGACGGGGGTGAGGCGTTACTTCTTCTTCAAATCAAGCACTAGCTTGCCCACAAAGATAGCGTGCTTGCCATTCTGATCATCACCAACTAACTTGCCGTCGAGGTCTTTTACGTACTCAAGTTTCGTTAGGTACGTGTGAGAATGCCCTCCCAACACAAGGTCAAGACCACGAGTTCCAGCGATAACTTCCTCATCGCTGACCCCTTCAATGTCCCATCCGAGGTGCGAGATACAAATGATTAAGTCGCACTTCTTGCCTTTCAACTCGTTAATAACCTTCTGTGCGCACGCAACAGGGTCGTTATAAACGATCTTACCATAGTTAGCTTTCACCACAAGACCATCCAACTTAGGAGCAAGACCGAACACTCCTATCTTCAAGCCGTTGCGTTTCAAGATGACATAAGGCTTTACCAAGCCCTGAAGTGGCGTACCCGTGAAGTCGTAATTGGCACATACAATAGGGAACTTAGCCATCTTAAAGAGGCGAACCATATTGTCCATACCAAAGTCGAACTCATGGTTTCCTATCGTAGCAGCGTCATAGTGCATCCGATTCATTAGACCCACTTCAACGTCACCTTTGAACATTGTATAATAAGGAGAGCCTTGCGAGAAGTCGCCACTATCGAAGAGTAGCAAGTCAGGTTGCTTCTTTCTCTCTTCTTTAATCATAGCCACACGACGCACGAAACCGCCTCGTCCAGCCTTCATAGTGTCTGCGAGGGTTGCACTTAACGGATAAATCTGACTGTGCGCATCGTTTGTATGCAGGATTGTTAACTGCTTTGTCTGTCCGAAAGCGAGGATTGCTATCAAACAGAAACTCATCAATAATATATTTCTTTTCATCTTCTTCAACTCTAGATATGGTTATTCTACACGAATACGACCCTCTTTCTGAGCATTGACAATGCGCCCTTTAGCGGTTTGCTCCTTAAAGAAGTTCATGATAATAAAGCGTGTGTTATTGCTTGTTTCTTGCGGAGATACAACGCTAGTAGCCGACTTGAATGCCTCCATCTTATCGTTTCCTTGTGCCAAATAATCGAGTGTTGCGATACGATAAGACGCCTTCGGGTCAATCTCCTTACCATTGAGAAGAGCCGACTTCAACTTGTGGTCGCGTGTGAAAACAAGCTCTACTCCATGGCTAACAGCCTCTCCACCAGTATAAGCCATCTGACGGAACAACTCTAAAACCTTCTCTCCAGTGAGGGTCACGAAGCATATCTTGTTCTCAAAAGGAGCTATATCAAGGACGTCGCCATAGGTGATTTTACCCTTCGGGAGGGCTGCACGAATGCCACCCATGTTATAAACACCAAAGTCAACACGCTCATTATAATCGCGAGCACCCCACACCATGATGTCAGCCAAGAGGTTGGATAGGTCGCTTTCAGGTCTGTGTGCCACCATCTCATGGTCTGTTTCGCCCACAACAGGTCCCATTAACGAGTCCACCTTGTGCTTGAAAGGTTCCATAAACTTTGCTGCGTCGGCATCAGGAGCAGCGTCATACCTACTATCCACCAGCACACGTGTACGCTGAATACTGGCTAACTCATAGTGAGACGCACAGCCCGTCAACGCTAGCAATGCTGTTAATCCAGATAGATAAACTGTTTTCTTATACATATATAGTGATATTTTATAAATCTCATAAACATTCATCAGCCCAGAGAGCACCTTCTCTTTGATTGGATAACAATGTTTCCTACCTTATATATATAGGTGACATGGCATGCTGATAACATCTAAAAAGATAATGCAAAAGTAAGAAAAAAAATCGAATACACTGCTTGTAGGATGATGAAAGATAGATCTCTACCACATGAAGAGGCGCACGATAACAGCCGTTGCCCCCACCTTTATACCTAGTTTTAGGTATTGCGTGCTTGAAAGATAATTTATACTTTTGCACTCAAACATTAACATTTAACGTATTGTGTTCACATGAAGAAAGAAGCAATTTACCTATCTCTTGCTATGCTCGCAATGGCTACAACGCCTTATAATGCGCATGCACAAGAGATGGAAGACTCAACATTACAACTCAAAGAGGTAACGATTAGTACGACACGTATGCCTGAAGTAAAGCAGAATGCGGCTGCTACTGTTACCATCATAGACCAGAAGCAAATAGCAGAAATGAGTAAGGCGGCACCCGACATCACCCATCTTTTGGGCTTACTCACACCTGGTATGGCACTATCAAGCAATACCACAAGCTCGCGCTCACAATCACTTCGCGGACGAAGTGCCCTCATCTTGATTGATGGAATCCCTCAATCAACTCCTTTACGTTCAACCGATCGTGACATAAGAACCATTGACATCGCTGCTATCGACCATATAGAAGTGGTGAAAGGATCTACTGCCCTCTATGGTAACGGGGCTATTGGTGGATTGATAAACATCATCACGAAGAAGAATACAACTAATAGAGCTATTGCCGGCGCAACGACTCTCTCGGGGTCAACCTACAACTTCTTCCGCCAGAGCAAAGGGCAAGGTTATCGCATCAACCAGCAAATCTATGGCCGTTTGGGTAACTTCGATTACCTCGTAAATGGCGCATTCGGGCGTACAGGTAGTGCCGTTGATGGTGACGGGAAGTTCATTTCTCCACGTTACGGACTCGGTGATACTTATACAACAAACGCACTTGTCAATCTCGGTTACAGCCTATCTCCAAAGAACAGAATCGAATTGATGTATAATTTCTATCGTAGTTTGCAAGACACAAAACTGATTCCTTTCGGTGGAAAGTACCTCCAAAGCCCTTCAATAGGTGTAATTGGTAACAAGGACCCACAGGCAGTTGACGAGGGAACAAGGTACAACCACAATGCGTATCTCAAGTTTACTTCAAAGGACATATTCAAACATACCGACTTAGAAGCATCCGTTTATGGCTCGAGTTTATACACCATCTTCGACTTCCGAAAGGCTAATCCAGCACAACCAAGATGGGAGGGAACAAGCGGACAGTCGGCTGTTAAGGATCGTAAGTTCGGTGTTCGTGCTCAGTTCAACAGCCGTCTTATCTTCTCAGACAATGCCTTTGCACATCTAGCCTACGGTTACGACTACCTCTACAATAAGACTTCTCAACCCTTAGTAGACGGCAGGTATTGGATGCCATGGCTCACCAGTAACAACCATGCACCCTTCCTTCAGATCAAGACAACGCTCTGGCAACACCTTAGCATCAAACTCGGCGGACGTTACGACTACATTAGTGTGAAGGTACCAGACTACGATGTGCTGCGTAATAAGCTCTCTGACCCACAGGTGCAGGTAAAGGGTGGCACGCTAAAGTATAATAACTTATCCTTTAACGTGGGTGTTTCTTATAACAAATACCCTGCTTTTCAACCCTTCGTAGCCTACTCTCAAGGCTTTTCTATCTTCGATTTAGGTCGTACACTACGTGCTGCTAAGGCGGATGTACTCGCTAAGATCTCCACAGAACCAGTAAAGACTAACAACTACGAGATTGGTGCTTACTCTGATATTAACCATTGGTTGCAACTCAATGGCTCGTTCTTCTACACCTATTCTAAGCTAGGAAGTGACCTCAAGATAGACCATGGTTTCTGGGTAGTCAACCGTACTCCACAGAAGGTATATGGCGTTGAGTTGAGTGCAGATGCGCAAATCCTCAGCAACTTAAAGGCAGGTGCTAACCTCTCATGGTTCGAAGGTAAGCTCAAATCAGCTACTGGTAAGTGGGACACATACATGTCGAATATCTCCATTCCAGCCGCTAAGTTGGCAATGTATGTCAACTATGCTCCAGTCAAGAACACCTATCTTCAACTGCAATACATGCACACGGGTAAGCGCGACCGATTCGCTCCTAACGCATCAGGAGTATATAACGAAGGAGAAGGAAAGGTAAGTCGTATCAACTTACTAAACCTCACTGCAGGTGTAAACTTGAAGGTTTGCGACTTGAGTTTGTCGGTAACCAATCTCCTAAACTACACTTATTACACACCAGCATCCATGATGATGGCACGCAATGCAGAGTATGCCCACGCCGATGGACGCAGGTTAACTCTCACCGCAGTGTTTAAGTATTAAGCCACAAAAAGACGACAGGAAGGTCCCCACGTGGTGGGAGATTCCTAAATAATAAAGCAGGGGTAGATGTTCAGCATCTGCCCCTTTCTTATGCACAACACGCCTCGCAAAAAGGCAAAACAGCCTATCGCACATCGTAAACTATAAGCAGGAAAGACGGAATGTAGTATATCTTGCATTCTTTCTTGCCTACTTCTCTTTTGCTTTTCAGCGTATTTCGCATTGCTGATATACGTATCTAATAATATTATCTAAGTGTGATAATTAATTATCTAAGTCCTGATAAAACTTTATCTAAGCGTGATAATACTTTATCTAAGTGTGATAATATAAAAACATACGCATTGCGTGAATACGAAATACGCATCGAAATAATACGCGAAGCGCATAGAAAGAAGACAGAATCACTATCAGAGCGATGTTGATGCAGGTCGCCTATGTGCGAGTGTAGGCTATGCTGCAGTTCATTCATCCGAAGCCTTCCAGAAGCAAATGGCTAAGGCTAAGAAGGAAATAGCCAAGATTCTTGCTACAAAATAAGCTTGATTCTTGCCCTAATAAGCATTAAAAGCATACAAATACTTTGTTGTTTCAACGAAAAGCAGTAACTTTGCACCGCTTTTCGGTGTAACCGCTGGTTGTGGAAGAGTCGCTAACTATGTTACATTGGAACGACAAACAATATTTAATTTATCAATAAGAAATGGATTTAATTAAAGTTGCTGAGGAAGCATTTGCAACCGGCAAGCAGTTCCCAGAGTTCAAGGCTGGTGACACAATCACTGTCGCTTACAAAATTGTCGAGGGTAACAAGCAGCGTATTCAGCTCTATCGTGGTGTAGTAATCAAGGTTTCTGGCCATGGAGAGAAGAAGCGTTTCACTGTTCGTAAGATGTCAGGCACCGTTGGTGTTGAGCGTATTTTCCCAATCGAGTCACCTAATATCGATTCTATCGAGGTGAACAAGCGTGGTAAAGTTCGCCGTGCGAAACTCTATTACCTACGTAATCTTACAGGTAAGGCTGCACGTATCAAGGAGAAGAGAACAGTTGTTGCTTCTACTGAGAAGTAAGCCCTTGGAAATCCAAGAAAATAAAAGTCCGATACCAAAAAGGTATCGGACTTTTTTAATCTTCATAGTTCAACTTAGCATCATTGTCGCCATGCAAAGCCTTACTTAGGTCTTTCCAGTTCTGGAACCCAGCGAAGAGTGCTAGCCTATCTAACGTCTTTTGGGATGGTTTCTCTTTACCTTTAAAATAACCAATCAGCCTCTTCAGTGATGTAGTCTCCAAATTGATATGGTAGACCGCAAGCCTGCTTGACAACTTCTCTACATCTGCCACTAGTTCTTTACGCACTTGAGTCTTATGCCCTAGATCCTCAATAATGGCTCTAAACTTCTTTTTCATCTCTCATTGAAAGCATTACTAACATGCTGCAAAAGTAATAAAAGATTAGGTAAATGCGTAAGATTCAATAAGTTTTTTGTGTTACTAATAGTAGATAAGAGTATTCCTTCCCACTTACTGCTTATAATGTATAGCCTCCATGAAACGCTTGACAACCTCTGGTTTACCCGTGTGTTTACCTTCATCTTCAGATATCTTGCAGGTGTCATTATAGTATGGCCACAACTCTGTTATCTTAACTGCTACGAGCTTAATAACGATGTTCATAGGCTTAACATGTGGGAAGTCATTGGTGAAGTGAGTGCCTATTCCAAATGAAGGTTTTACCTTTCCTTCTGCATAGTGTTGTAACTCTATCGCACGATCAGTATCGAGTGCATTAGAGAAAAGTACCTGCTTGTCACGGGCGTCAATGCCGAAAGACTTGTACTTAGCAATAATCTTATCCAACTGCTCATGATTGTCACCTGAATCAATGCGAAGCCCCTTGAATTGATTAGCAAAGTCTTCCGAGAAGTTGTAAGAGAAGATATCCCAACCGAAAGAATCATATAAGTAAGTGCCAAGAGCACCCCTATAAGTCTTGCGCCAAGCCTCCATTGCCATGTAATTAGCCATCTGTGGACCAAACATACCACCTATTGCACAGATGAATTCATGCGCCATTGTGCCCACCGGCACGAGGTCATACTTCATCGCAAGGTGTATATTACTAGTACCCACAAACTTGCCCTTCCACGTCTTACTTTCATAACAGTCTTTCATCGCACGAACGGCTATCTCTTCCGCTTTCAGACTAGCACGACGACGCGTACCAAAGTCTGAAAATACGCAACCAGCCTCTAGTAAACGTTCCGCCTTATGGTAAGTCTTATCGTAAAGAAGCTGATAATCGAACTCTTCTGCCTGCTCATTAAATACGTAGAAAAGCTCTGATATGATAGCAAGAACCTTCACTTCAAGCAAGATTGTATCGGCCCATAAGCCTTCAAACTCTATGTGTAAATGCCCTTCCGAGCTCTGCCAAACCTTTACCCAATCGCTTGAGAAGCGGAAACCACGTAGATAAGTAAAGAACCATTCAGGCAAGTAGTTGCACTTACGACGTAGGAAGTTTATCTCCTCTTGAGTGATGATAACCGACTCTAATAACTTTATCTGATGTTCCACCTCATGCGCAAATCCATCGGGATAAACCGTATCATCACGATCAACAAACTGGTAACAAACATGCGCACGAGGGAAGTTATCGATGACAGCACAGCACATTGTCAGCTTGTAAAGGTCATCGTCAGTGAAATGATTAATAATTTGTCTCATTTGTTATTGTACGTTTTTTTCTGCCGTCAAAAGTATAAAAAAGAAGAGGAAGAACAAAGTCTTTTCATAGAAATAACATATCCGGCAACTCAAAAGAGAGCCTCATCCGAAGTCTAATAAAAGTCCCTTCTTACCCCATCTACCATAGAAAAGTGAAAATAAATAGCCCCCTAACAACAGAAACTATTACACGCCAGCACCACCATTCAGCCTCCATCAATCCTTAGAACAGACTATTTGAGTCCTCCACCGCTTGTTCCCCTGTGTGTAACAAACCACCACCTCGTAAACAAAGTACAACAGAGCAAAAACGAAGGAACGCCCTTCTCCAATCGAGAAAGGCGTTCCCTCACATCCACGAGAGCCTCTCCTTGTAGGGAAGAGAGGCTTTCCTTCCGATGGAGTAAGCCTTTCTTGAATTGAGAAAAGTTTTTCATTTGTGTCGCCGAAAGCACTCTTTTGTAGTGAGCAGTGTTCCCCTTAATATCACGGCGAGGCACTTCTTTCTTCTTATTAATTGACATCACGAACGCAAAAGAGGATGTTAATGAGATGAATTAATCGTTGTGATTTATACATATATTCGTCAGTTCCATCAGTAATAACACGTGATTGGTACGAATAATAGCCCTGAGAATAGGCGTATTCAAGCCGATCTGCAGCGTAAATAAAACTTTCTCATCATTTATAATGATATTTTCTTGTTTTTTTACAAGTGCTTTGAAAATTACTATTTATATTTGCAAACGAAACATTATGTGATACGTATGAACCTAAAAACAACTCTAAACAAGCTAAAGACTAAATGGTTTAACTTTCTGGAGAGGCTGTCCTATCGTCAGAAAGCGTCGTTGGTAATGCTTTGCGGTGTTATTGTTGGACTGACAGGGCTGTTCTTTTACCTCCTTCGTATGCATACATATATAATAGGAGATGACCCTGCTGCATGTATAAACTGCCACATCATGTCGCCTTACTATGCAACGTGGTCACATTCAGCACATGCCCGCAATACCACATGTAACGATTGTCACGTGCCTAATAACAATATTGCTTCCCATTACGCATTCAAAGGAATGGATGGTATGAAGCATGTTGCTTATTTCGTAACACATAGTGAATCGCAGGCTATCGAAGCAGAGGATACATCGGCAGAGGTCATCATGGATAATTGTATAAGGTGTCATAAGCAGCTGAATCAAGAGTTTGTGAAGACGGGGCGTATCGACTATATGGAAGCAAAACGAGGCGAGGGCAAGGCTTGCTGGGATTGCCATCGCGATGTAGCCCACATGAGAAAGAACTCCTTGTCGAGTACTCCTGGGGCAGAGTTTGTAGAACCCATGCCTCCTTCTCCAGTCCCTGATTGGCTCCAGAAAGTGTTAGGAAAGAAATAAAATAACTACTAAACCCTATAATTATGGCAAAGACATTAAAGAAATGGCAGGGCTGGTTGCTCTTCGGAGGAGCGATGGTCATCGTGTTCTTCTTAGGTTTGCTATGCTCGTCCATGTTAGAACGAAGGGCGGAGATAGCAAGTGTGTTTAATAATCGACGTACCCAGATGACTGACTCTATCGTAGCTCAAAACGAGAAGTTTGCCGAAGACTTCCCCCGTGAATACGAGACTTGGGCGATGACGGAAGATACCAGTTTCGTTAGTAAGTATAACTCTTCACAGGAAGTCGATGTATTAGGACAACGACCAGAAATGGTTATCTTGTGGGCAGGATATTCTTTTTCACGTGGATATAACACCCCTCGTGGACACCGCCATTGCGTTGAAGACTTACGTAAAATAATGCGTACTGGTAGTCCAGGTGTGGATGGTCAAGACGATATACAGCCTGGTACGTGCTGGACATGTAAAGGTCCTGATGTGCCAAGGTTGATGAGAGAGAAGGGAACAGACAAATTCTATGCTGCCAAGTGGAGCAATTGGGGACCAGAGGTCATGAACACCGTCGGTTGCTCTGACTGCCATGATGCACGGACGATGGAGCTTCGTCCAGCTCGTCCAGCACTCTATGAGGCGTGGGCTCGCGTTGGTAAAGACGTGAGAAAAGCCACACATCAAGAGATGCGTAGCCTGGTCTGCGCACAGTGCCACACAGAGTATTACTTCGAAAAGGACAATGGTAACTATCTACACTTCCCTCAGGAGAAGGGTATGACGTGTGAGGCAGCAGAAGAATATTACGATAGTATAGGCTTCTATGACTACATTAATCCACTCTCAAAGGCGAAGATCTTGAAGGCACAACACCCTGGTTATGAGCTTTTCTTACAGGGTATTCACGGGCAGAGGGGCGTTTCTTGTGCTGATTGTCACATGCCTTACATCTCTGAAGGTGGTGTGAAATACACTGACCACCACGTTATGAGTCCATTAGCTCACATTGATCGTACCTGTCAGACATGCCATCGTCAAGATGCAGAGACGCTTCGTCAGAATGTTTATGAGCGTCAACAGAAGATTTATGACTTCCGTACTCATGTGGAGAAGGAGCTTGCTGCAGCACATATCGAGGCTAAGTTTGCCTGGGATAAGGGTGCTACAGAAGCAGAGATGCAGCCTGTTTTGACTGATTTACGTAAGGGTCAGTGGCGTTGGGACTATGCTGTTGCGAGTCATGGAGCAGCCTTCCATGCACCTCAAGAAGTAATGCGTTTGCTCGCAAGTGCTATGGAGTTTGCTAAGGATGCACGCCTACAAATAGCACGAGTTGTCGCTCGTCATGGCTTTACAGGACAAATTCCTCTGCCTGACATATCGACTAAAGCAAAGGCTCAGTCATATATAGGACTAGATATGCCAAAGCTTAACAGTCAGAAAAAACAGTTCCTCGACACTATCGTTCCGAAGTGGATTGAGACTGCAAAGAAGAACAAACGGTTCATAACTAAGCCGATGTAAGCGAACAAAGTAGTAAAAGATAGTTGGTAGCTAATGGTTAACTCCATTGCTACCGACTATTAATTTTTATGGTATTGATCTAGTAATGTGATAGAAACAAGTGATAGTCTTGTATCTGAAAAAGCATGAGAAATGCAGCAGAAACAGTGCAAGTATTGAGGATAATATCAAAGATTACAACTGAAGATACCATTTCTTTTCCTTAAAATAACAATGTGGAATAAACCTTATACATTAAAAGAAGGGACGGCAATCGTCGTTGGATTGCTTATAACTGGTCAGTTATTACAGTTTACAATGGGGCCTTTGGAGTGGGCTATCTTTGCTTGGCCAGCTAATATCGGGACGCTCCTTTTCCTATTGATAGCCCTAGTTGTTGTTTATGCCTTGCGTAAGAAGGTGTACTTCTTCCGCTTTATGACCACCATGCAAGCCGCTATTCCTGCCATAGCAGGTGCTGCTTTGCTAACGTTGATCATGGGTGTTACGAAGCAAGT
Organism: Prevotella sp. 20925_1_30; assembly: GCF_041433025.1. Classification (NCBI taxonomy): domain Bacteria; kingdom Pseudomonadati; phylum Bacteroidota; class Bacteroidia; order Bacteroidales; family Prevotellaceae; genus Prevotella; species Prevotella sp. 20925_1_30. Next base: position 100,855 of record NZ_JAPWAR010000007.1, read on the forward strand.
AGCCGAAGGGAGGAACCCAGTAGACCCCATCGGACTAACGAAGATGCTGAACTATTGGCCATTTGTACTCGTCTATCTCTGGTTAACCATCATAGTGGGTGAGGTCACACTGAACCATATCTTCCATTTTTCATGGCGTCGTTTGCCATCTTTTGTGAGCCATGCAGGATTGTTCATAGTGCTCACCTGTGCAACACTGGGTAGTGCTGATATGCAGAAAGTGAAGATGTATTGTGAGACAGGGCAGCCTGAATGGCGTGGTCTAGACGCCATGGACAATGTGCATCACCTACCAGTTGCCATTCAACTAGAGAAGTTCACCATTGATGAATACCCTCCCAAGCTAGCGTTAATAGGGCGTGGTGGGTTCCCACTCCCTAAGGATAAGCCTGAGAATCTATTGTTAGATAAAGGTATGCGAGTAGGTCAGTTGCTCGATTGCAAGGTAGAGGTTCTTAAGCGAATAGATAATGCTGTCCCTGCTATGTTGAGCAAGATGATAGGTAAGATGCCCACTGGAATGATGGGAAATATTCGAATGGATTCACTCGGGCAAGCACGTAATAAGGATGGATATATAGCCTCGGATGCAGCTGGTTCGGCTTGTGCTCTATTGGTGAAAGTCACTACTAACAATGCACCCTACAAGGGTGTGCATCATAGCTACACGGGTTGGGTAACCTGCGGAAGCTATCTCTTCCCTTATCAAGCCCTACGTTTGGATGACGGGCGAATGTTGGCTATGCCTAACCGAGAGCCTCGTCGTTTTGCATCTCTCGTCGACATCTATACGAAGAGTGGGCAGAATATCCAGACAGAGATAGAGGTTAACAAGCCATTCAGCATTGAGGGATGGACGATCTATCAGCTCAGTTACAACGAGCAGATGGGTAAGTGGAGTAATCTCAGTATCTTTGAGTTAGTCACCGACCCATGGTTACCAGCGGTGTATGTCGGTATTTTCATGTTATTAATAGGTGCTGTTGGAATGTTCCTAACGGCTAGTCGTAAGAAGGAGAATCAGTTATGATCTGGAGTTATTTCGTCGTTTTCGCAATCATCTCAGTATTGTTATGGGCAGTCGGAGCATGGGCTTCGTGGCGTAATCGCCGTAGTCTAGCCTTCATAACAACAGGTCTTGGACTCTGTGTGTTCTTCTCTTACATCCTTATCATGTGGGTAACTCTCGAGCGACCACCGCTCCGCACGATGGGAGAAACGCGTCTTTGGTATAGCTTCTTCCTCCCTTTAGCGGGCATGATAGTGTATAGTCGATGGCAATACAAGTGGATTTTGAGCTTCTCAACACTCCTTGCAACCGTCTTCGTGTGCGTCAATCTCTTCAAACCAGAGATACATTCAAAGACGCTCATGCCTGCTTTGCAGAGTCCATGGTTTGCCCCTCACGTCATCGTTTACATGATGGCTTATGCCCTCTTAGGCGCAGCTGTGGTCATGTCGGTGTATCTGCTCTTCTTCAAGAAAGGCACAGATACCACGAAAGAGATGGAGATTACGGATAATCTCACCTATGTTGGGCTCTCCTTCATGACCCTTGGAATGCTCATGGGAGCACTCTGGGCAAAGGAAGCATGGGGTCATTACTGGGCATGGGACCCAAAGGAAACATGGGCAGCTATCACTTGGTTCTCTTATCTCGTTTATGTTCATTACCGCCAGTATCGCCCTCATCACCTGCGCCCAGCCCTTATCATCCTCATTATAGCCTTCTGTTTGTTACAGATGTGTTGGTGGGGTATCAACTACCTACCATCTGCGCAGGGGATAAGCGTGCATACTTACAATTTGAATTAAGGTTTTTCTATAAGCCTAGTCAGCCTCTCCCCCGTCCATCTACAGCCTCACCCCCGTCCCCTCTCCGAATGGAGAGGGGAGTGAATACTATTGTTTGCAGATAAAGGAAAGCCTCTCCCCCGCCCCCTCTCCGAATGGAGAGGGGAGTGAAAACCATTGTTTGCAAATAAAGAGGGCGTCTTGTCAAATTGAAGAAAGGCTCTCTTCATAACGAAGAAACGCTCTTCTCGCTTGGAGAAGAGCGTTTCCTTGTGTCAAAGAGAGGCTCTCTTGCCATCAAAGAGACGCCCCCTTCAATAGCTATCAACCCTGTTTTCTCCCCTAGCCCTTCGGAGAGAGGAGGAAAGCGAGGCTCTCCCTCTCCTTTCAAGGAGGATAGAAGGAGTATCTAAAGGGGGGTAACAAGACTTTAGGGGAGGTTCTGCAGAAGATTCAACAAGAGTGTTTATACTCATCATCCAACTTGCTTTGAAGGGAAGAAAGCAGTATATACAATCTCCCCCTATCGTCTGTTGCGACAATAGGGGGAGGCTTTGTGCTGTGTTGTTGTTATCTATCTCTATTGTGAAAAGATAATGGAAAGGCAGGAATAAAGTCCTTTCTTTTACTTTGCAGACTCCTCTATACGCTTCAAACCCTTCTGATAATAAACGTAATAGAGTATTCCTGCGGTTGTTAAACCAAATGGGAAGGCATACCAAATACCCAAGAGTTGGAAATTCATAACCACTCCGAAGAGGTAACCCAATGGCAATGAAACGATGAAGAAAGCAATAAATGCAATCCAAATCAGCGGTTTCACTACGGCGATACCACGCATGGCATTGGCATAATTACACTGCATTCCGTCGCCAAATTGGTATATCATGAAGGGGACAATGGTCATTGATACCATCGAAATAACCTCGGTATTGTCAGTAAACAGTGCTCCCATGCTATGACGGAAGATGAAGATTGGAACAGAGGTCAGCATTGCCAGGAAGAAAACGAGGTGTATTCCTGCTGTCGCCGTGCGCTTTACTGCTGTGTAATCACGCTGTCCCATGAAGTTACTAATGCGCACTGCCACTGCTGCAGCAAGCCCATAATATATCATATAACCCAGTTGGGAAATTGTCAACATGACCTGGTGTGCTGCCAAAGCTGTTGTTCCGAACCAACCCACCATTAGGCTCGACAGACTGAAAGCTGCTGTTTCCATACCCATTTGAAGTGCCAACGGGAAACCGAGAACAGTGATTTGTCGGAAGTCTCTGCGGTTTGTTCGCCCTTGATGCCAGCCCTTTCTGTATTCCTTATACTTCTTACTAAAGAAGAAGATACCCATCATTACAAGTGCCATCAATATACGGGAAATCATTGTGGAAAGCCCTGCTCCTATCAGTCCCATCTCTTCCATGCCCAGGTGACCATAGATGAGAACCCAGTTACCAAATATATTCATTATGTTGCCACTTACCAATATCCACATAGCCACACGAGTATCAGTAATACCGTCAGTGAACTGTCGGAAGGTGTTAAACCAGCAAACAAATGGAAGGGAGATGAGCTGTATGATGAAGTAAGGACGCATAAGGGGTAAGAGTTCTTCAGGCTGTTTTAAGTTGCCTAGATTCATATACAATACACCCATGATAACCGATAAGATTACTGCCATACAGGTGTTTGCTGCCACCGCACTCTTCATGAGTTCGCCAATACGATGCGTCTTCTCCTGCCCATAGAGGTTACCCACAAGGGCAGTAATAGCGTAAGTAAAGCCTATAGCAAAGACGATTACCAACGTAAACATATTGTTGACAAATGCCGCAGCTGCCAACTCCTCCGTACTATGATGGGCTATCATCAAGGTGTCAGCGAAGTTTAGAATGAGGTTTCCTAGCTGTCCGATGATGATAGGTACACCCAAATAAGTAAGGTTCCGATAGTGTGTCTCGTATCTTGAAAACTGATATGACATAATGATGTATCCTGTTTCTTTGTTGTTAATGATGCAAAGGTACGAAATTAAAGCGTATTATTATACGTCTTTTATAATAATCTTCTCTCTTTTAATTAACTATTAGAACTTTTCTTACTCATGCTCATCTGTGTTTGAACGAAACGCCTCCTTTTTGTAACGAATTTATCTTTTTTATTGTTATGTGACCTTAGCTCCGTACTAGATAAGCGCAGATAAAGACGAAAAAAGAGGAAACCTTCAGGCTTCCTCTTTGCTATTTAAACTGTAACGAATGGTTTACAAGTCGAATTTATAGCCCAGTGTAATCTGGAATACGCTGTTCTTTACCTTGCTACCTTCGTATACCTTTGTTACACCCCAGTTGTAACGAGCATCCAACTGGAAGTTGTTATACTCATAAGAAACGCCTACTGGAATAGAAAGGTCAAATGACTTTGCCTTGCCAGGAAGGGCTACATTGAGTGCATGTGCTGCATCAACAGAAGCAACATCACCGACTTTGAAACCTGGTTGAACACCCAACTTCACAGCAAGACCCTTAACAACATACACATTAGCAGTTATTGGAATGTTGATGTAATCAAGCTTTTGTGTAACTGTAACAAGCGGTTGATTCACCTTAGCACCTTGCATAGAATAAAGCAGACCAGCACTAACTGAAACGATGTCAGTTGCTTGATACTCTCCTTCAGCACCTGCTACAAGACCGAGACGAGCGTCTGACTTGCTGTAATCAGTTAGGTTTGCAATGTTCAAACCAACCTTTGGCTGGATGTTAAAAGAACCTACTGCGTGTTGTGCGAATGTAGCTACTGATGATAACATCAGGGCTGCTACTAACATAATCTTCTTCATAATCGAATGAATTTAATGTGAGTTTAATTGTTATCTATAATCTTTTTACTGTCTTGTTAATTCTCTCCTTTGTAAGTCATAACCTATTCGTTCGTTTTAACAAACCTATTATCACTTGGCGTGGGCAAAGTTATGTTTTATAAAGAAAACGGCAAATTATTTCCAATTAATAAGTGTTAAAGAAGGTATTTGGATAACATTTATCATAAAAAAAGGCGAGTATTGGAGATCAATCAACCAGCACTCACCTTATTGTATATATGCTTTGAACTTGTTTATAACGGATAGTTACATTGCTTTATGCGTTCTTTACCTCACAAGTTAAGTCTTTTCCTTCGGCAAACTCCTTCACACTATCGAGTGTAGAAACGGCTATGTTATGCAGAGCCTCAGTAGTGAAAAAGGCTTGATGAGAGGTTAGTACGACATTAGGAACCATCAACAAACGCGCCAAAACATCGTCATCTATCATCTTATCACTCTTGTCTTCATAGAAGTACTCACGCTCTTCTTCATATACATCAAGGCCTGCTGAACCTACTTGCTTACTACGAAGTCCCTCGATAAGATCCTCTGTATTGATCAGTTTTCCACGACCTGTATTGATGATCATAACGCCCTTCTTCATCTTAGCTATGCTATCCTGATTAATCAAGAACTTCGTGTCTGACGTCAATGGACAGTGCAGAGAGATAATGTCACTATTGGCATATAACTCGTCAAGACTTACCACCTTCACATCGTACTGCTTAGCAAATTCGTGGTCAGGATACAAGTCGTAAGCCATCACATTCATACCGAAACCATGCAAGATCTTGATGAGTTCCTTTGCAATTCGGCCCATTCCGATTACACCAGCGGTCTTTCCATACATGTCAAAGCCCAACAGTCCGTTCAGAGTAAAGTTACCATCTCGGGTGCGATTAACGGCACGGTAGATCTTACGATTTAGACTGAGCATGAGTGAAACAGCGTACTCTGCCACTGCATGAGGTGAATAAGCTGGAACGCGTGTAACCCTTATTCGACCCTCAGCCGCTTTAAGGTCTACGTTGTTAAAGCCCGCACATCGCAATGCAATTAACTTGACTCCGTTGTTGATCAACTCGTCTATCACCTGTGCATCACACTCTGCATTCACAAAGATACAAACGACATCTGCACCCTTAGCGAGGGGCACTGTGCTAATACTCAGGCGTTCCTGATAGTAGCGAATATCGAAGTTATAATCCTTGTTAACTGCGTTGAACGACTCAATGTCATACGACTTTGCGTCGAAGAAAGCGATTCTTAATGCCATGTATCCTAAATATTTAAATTGTTATGAGTGTTTAAATAAATCCTTAAGACCATTGTCTTAGGGAGTTCTTATCAATTCTTTCAATGTCTCAGGTAGGTTTTATCCCTTTTAGTTACCTTGTCTTTCCTTTTAAGACAGTGCAAAGTTACGCATAAATTGTAATATTTGCAAGTATCAAACTATAATTCATTTAATTAATAGATATGGGTCAAGTGACCCGCTGGTTGGCGTCCTTTCTTTTGTCAATAACGCTAACATCTCTCCCACTCCACACCGTCACAGGAGGGACATGAGCCTCTCGTCCATTTGAAGGGGGCGTTTCCTTGCATACAGAAGAGCCTTTCCTTGCCTCAAGGAAACGCCTTCTTTAATGCGAAGGGACGCCCTCTTTGAATGAAGGTAAGTCTCTCCAAGCTAGCTCCCGTTAGGCTCTCCCCTCCCTTCGGAGGGGTTGGGGGAGGCTTTCCCATTCGGAGAGGGGCTGGGGGTGAGGCCTCTCTTCCTACGCATAGGGTACAAAGCTGTTGGAAAAGAGCACCTCAACTGCCTATTGACAACGGCTCAAGTACAAGGGTAGATATAAATAAGAAGGGGTGTCAAATATGCTGTTGAAGCATCTGACACACCCTTCATTGCTATTTAATTACTCTAGTAAAAATGTGTTGTATATGATTACTTACGTTTCAAAATACGACGTGCACAATCGGACAAGACTACTATCGCTGATGCCAATATACAGACATCCTTGATAACTAATCGCCCTGCTCCGGTTAATAACGGGAACCCATGTTCGCCACTACCAAGGTCGGGAACCCATGCTTCGGGTGTAGTGACAAGGAAGGACAAAGTGCCTAAGGTCATTAAGATGACAAGCCCCGTACCAACGAAACCTACCTTTGGGAACCATATACCTAATAGTGTCAATACACCGAAAGTCATAATCGCAATGCCTAGACCATGTGAGAAGGTGTAAGTGTTGTTGGCCTCATGCCACTCGTGTTTAACCTTATCGAACTCACCTTCCTTTAGCTTGTAATCCTTGTATTCAGGCGCATTCTTTGTGTAAAAGAAGCTCATAAACGGACTGTTAGCAACGAATGGTACAATGCCTTCTGCCTCATAGTTCCAGAACTTCAAGCCCCCAATCCAAACGAAGATAATAAATATTGCGATACGTATAAAGTTGATACCCACGCCCTTAATTGAGGCCGCAATCTCAAGTACTGTATGCACCAGTGCTGTGATCTTATTCATAGATTCTTATCCTTTTAATTAATTGATTAATATTCTTTTAACGCCTACAAAGATATATACTTTTACTTAATTAAAAGGCAAAAAGTTGTATTTATTACAAAAAATACCCACTTCATGGTATATAATCAGGCGCTAAAAGGGGGCTAACGAACCATGAAGTGGAAAAGAAGTGGGTAGGAGGACGTTAATTCTTATCCCTCTTTTTGCATTAAATTCTTCGGACTTTGTGGAGCTGACAGCGTCACTTTCACATTCTTATAACCCATTGCTTTCAGGAATTGAGTGAACTGTCTCCGTGCGTTCTCTTCGGCTATCTTGATGTTAGCAGGCGTCAAACAACGTGCGATCATCTTGTTATATGCACGGCGATAAAGGGCTTCGCGGTCAGCTGAGGACCAATCTCCTTTCTCGAAAAACGAGCGTGTGTGCGCCTCATCAATGAAGTTCCTATCCAAGAGTTCGATAGGTGGTAGCTTGGCAACTACGACACTGTCATCCTCAACTTGCAGCCATTGAGGTTCTGCGTGGTGCAGGTCTATCCCCATGCGAATCGTTCCGTAATAGATTCTCACTAGTTCGTCGTCAGAGAAGAAACCATGATTAATCGTGTCAATCAGCTCCTCATCATTGATAGCAAGGAACTCCCACTGCCCGATGTCTTGTATCTCTTGTATGCGAGTAGGCGTGATGTCTATCTTATTGTCAGTGCTTATCCCTATCTCATTGGACCCATTCAACCATGAGAAAGCACCGATGAGAATCACAATGAGTGCTAGGGGGAGTAACAAACAGCCCATTGCTTTCCAGCTTTTAGGTAGGAATCCAGCGATAGTCTGCCCTTTCGTTTCGTTCTGATGAACCTTCTGTAACTTGTTCGTAGGCGTTTTCTCTTCCATCATTTAGCCCTCCTTGCTTGTTTCAATAAAGTTACGTATATCATTGATGGTAAACTTCTTGCGGAAAGAAATCGTCACATCGGCATCCTTATAACCAAGTTGTGTGAAGATAGGAACCAACTGGCGCGCTGCACTCTTACGTGCTTCTTCTATGATCCCCATCTGTGGTATGGCATTAAGAATCTGTTTCCTCCCTTGCTCCTCATAGTTAGTTAGCTCGGCATCAGTGAAGTTTTGCCGTGTTAAAGCTACGTATTTCTTGACCTCCTGATGGTCTATTTTTGTCGAGGTAAGCACAATCTTAGGGTCAGGAAGGGTGATAATGAGTTGTTTCCCACTGCGTTGAATGTTCTTCGCATCGAACGATGAGAGGTCGATATACGCCTTTATCGTTGCTGTCATAGGGATTGCTATGCGCCTCTCACCCAACGGAAGGTTCACACTGAAGTCTTTCTTCATAAACGAACCAGACACTTTCATCTCGTCATCGTGCGTGATGATCTTATGAATATGGTATTCCGTCGTATAGAGACGGGAACACTCTTGCACCTGCGTGACCAACATTGGAATCGTATCGAGCGCCTTATTGGTTGCGTCGGCATCGGTGTTCTTGTTCTTACAAGCCCCTAGGGTGATAGCCAGTAAGACGATTATAGGGATTATTCTCTTCATCTTCTTAGTTGTTAAACGGCACAAAGATACAAAAAAAGTGTTATATCTTACAATGCAAAACATAATTCATACATCATCGTTAGAGCCTCTATCGCTTTATAACAAACGCACCAATGCTATACTCCTTATGCTTCTTTGTGCGCCCCGTAAGCTGGTAAATGCCAGGAGAAAGGCTTGAGATATTAAGGGCGGATTGCCTATTTGTTACGTTTGTGATGGTGCGAAGACTTGTTCCCTGCATACTTTTGATGTCATACTCCACGATGTCTGCCTCCTTCACCATCGCTGGTAAGGCTAATGATTGTCCGTCATTAGCAAGCAAAGCGGTTGTTTTCTTACTTGAAAGTGGTGCCAGTTCCTGCAATGCGGGACTCTCGTTTCCATATCTGTCCATCGCTGTCACGGCAAAGTAAAGACCCTCGTTTACGGATGAGAAGTGCAACTGTGTACCTGCATAACGGGCGTATAAAAGGTTACGTGCATTGCTTATGTCGACAGGATAAGACCTACTGGCATATATATTATAATAAGGTGCATTGCCCTTCCAACGCATTGTCATCCCTCGGTCGGAAGCATATTCTACGAGTGGCGACATCGACTCTGTCGTTGGAACCGAGACGGCACGTCCCCCCTTCGTGACGGGTGGCAAGGCAAGAGAAGAGTTGAATCTACATTCAAAATCATAGATTCCTTGTTGGTTAGAAGTGAGGAAGTAAGAACGGAAATGAGCGTGTCCCATACCCAAGGAACGACTGACGTACATCTGACGAGTCATGTCCGACAATCGCCAGTTGCCCTGTCGTGGGTCAAGGAAGTACGTTCCCAAGCCCGTAACAACGTCCCTGCTATATCGGTTCTCCACCCAATCTGCGATGAAAGGATAGTAGTTTTCGCCACGGAAATACTGCATAGGATAGAGTTGATCCATTAGACCTTCTCGTAGCCACTCTTGCGCTTCTTGTGCCACACGATCGCGTGCATTGAAGTTCTTTGAGCTGTATCTACTCAAGTCAGAGTACTTTCCGATGGGCGAACATGACATCTTCACCCATGGTTTGATAGCCTTCACTTCATCGTGAATAGCCCGCACAATCGCTGTTATATGCGCCCTTCTCGCCTCAGGGGTATCGCCATTTCGATACGAAGGGAGCGGCCATCCATCAGGATAACGTATGTAATCGAGGTTGATACCATCAATGTCATACTTCCTCGTAATCTCTCCGCAGATGCGAGCAAGGTATCCCGGCACGGCTGGGTCGGCTGGGTCTAGATACGAACCAGTGGCATAGCTCCGCACACGGAAGCCCCTTTTCATAATGGTCCGACAGCCTAGAGTAGTCTTCATACCCACTGGAATGGTGGCAATCCACGCATGAATCTCCATACCACGACGGTGACATTCATCAATGGCAAAGGCTAATGGGTCATAACCGAAGCCCGGCGCACGCCCTTCCACACCAGTGATACAATGGTCCCAAGGCTCTATCTCGGATGGATAAATGGTCGCTGCACGCACACGCGCTTGTAATAATACGGTGTTGATATGCGCCTTTTGATAGCTATCGAGTATGTCTCTCAGCTCTTGCTTTTGCTTTTCTATATTCTCTTTCGACGTTGCGTAAGTCTTAGGCCAGTCCAAATTGGATAGTGTAGTGAGCCATACTGCACGAGTCTCACGCTTTGGTTGCGGTAGAGTGAGATAATCTGCAATGTTCGTCTGAGCCTGCGCTTGCAACGTTAAAAAGCCTAATATAATAAGGAAAAAATGTCTCATAAATGATGAATTAAGAATGTTATAAAGCCTCCCCCAACCCCTCCGAAGGGAGGGGAGAACCTAACGGGAGCTAGCTTGGAGAAACTCACCTTCATTCAAAGAGGGCGTTCCGTCGCATTAAAGGGGGCGTCTCTTCACATCGAAGAGAGGCTTTCTTTGCATGAAAGAAACGCCCTCTTCATTTGCACTCCTGCAGTTCCAGCTAACGAGGTACAGCCTCGTAACACCCCGACCGATGTTCTCCTCTTATGCAAATAGTACTATCTACGCCCCTCTCCATTCGGAGAGGGGATGGGGGTGAGGCTGTAGATAGGACGGGAGTGGGCTCCTCCTTTATGCAAATAAAGCACAAAGATACAGCAAAGATTTCTTTAATCCAAATATTATCCTTACCTTTGTCTTGATTTGCTAACGTATAGCTTACATGCAATCAATCAATCATTAATATTCATTTTAACTTGTATCAATATGATAAGAAAGTGTTTTCTGCTTGCTGCGGCAATGATAGTTAGCCTCTGTGCATCGGCTCAATTCCAAGAAGAAAAGGGCTATGTGGGTGCGTCACTGACTGGGCTTGACTTGCATTATAATAGTCATGACGGTTTAAACATGGGTGTTCAAGCTAAGGCGGGATACTTCCCTTGGGACAACGTAATGGTATTGGCTTCCATTGATGCTGTACATAATGGCTCTAAGACAGTGGCTGATCACATCAGTGTGGGTGCTGGTGGACGTTATTACATCACGCAGAATGGATTGTACCTTGGTGCTGGTGTGAAGTTTCTACACGCCAATCACCGATATAACGACATAATGCCGGGCATGGAAGTGGGGTATGCCTTCTTCATCAACAGGTCGGTAACCATCGAGCCAGCTATCTATTACGACCAGTCGTTTAAAAGCTCTGATTACTCTACTGTAGGGCTTAAGGTGGGTATTGGTGTCTATCTCTTCGATGATTAAGGTAGCCCTTTAACAACACAAAACACGAATGCAACAATATTCATCACAGCTCTTGGAACGTGCTGTTGAGAGCTTTTCGCAGTTGCCGGGAGTAGGACGTAAAACCGCCCTACGCCTTGTTTTGCACCTACTTCGCCAACCCCTAGAAGACGTGGACAGCTTTACTGATGCGGTAACACGTGTTAGGCATGATGTAAAATATTGTAAGGTGTGCCACAATATATCGGATACTGACATCTGTTCTATCTGTTCTGACCCCCGAAGAGACGGCTCCGTCGTATGCGTAGTGGAGAATATTCAAGACGTAATGGCCATTGAGAACACACAACAATATCATGGTCTTTACCACGTTCTAGGCGGTATCATCTCTCCAATGGATGGTATCGGACCTCACGATCTATCGATTGATTCACTCGTGGAACGCATAGATGAAGGGGGAGTAAAGGAGGTGATCCTTGCCTTGGCAAGCACGATGGAGGGCGACACAACCAACTTCTATATCTCACGGAAGCTCAAGGACAAGGATGTGAAGCTGTCGATTATAGCACGCGGAATATCTGTTGGCGACGAACTGGAGTACACCGATGAGGTCACTCTGGGGCGAAGTATCCTCAACAGAACGCCTTTCCAATCTTAATATCATCGCTCTCAAGAGCCTTACTAATTAACAATGACTGAAACAAGAAAAACCCTTTTGACGGAGTTAATAGCGTCATGTGCGTTGGCATTCATCATTATCATTGTCTATGAATGCCAATGGCTCTTACCCGGAATGTGGGTAGGTGCAGAGAACCACGTACTTGTTATGCTGCAATTCATTATGCAGTTAACCACCTTAGCAGCCATTCCCTTGGCTCTATTCTTATTCAAGATTGGATCGATAAGGGACGCTTTGAACACTGATGAAAGCCATGTGAACAGGGCTTTACTAAAGTGGGGAACGGTGCGCATGATGCTCCTCTGTGTGCCAATGGTTGCCAACATCTTCCTGTATTACGCTACTGGTGAGGTCGTTAGTTACTTCTATCTCGCTATCATTCTAGCCCTTAGTCTCGTCTTCATCTATCCTAGTAAGAAGCGATGTGAGCATGAATGTCACTTGGATAACCCAACGGATGAATAGATGAAGATTAGTGTTATCATCGTAAACTACAATGTTAAGTACTATCTCGAACAATGTCTTATGAGCGTGGAAAGGGCTTTGGAGGGCATTGAAGGCGAAGTGCTCGTTGTGGATAATCACTCTTCTGATGGGTCAGTAGACTATCTCAAGCCTCGATTCCCAGCCGTTCACTTCATTACAAGTGGGCATAATCAAGGTTTCGCAAAGGCAAATAACATCGCTATCAAGCAATGCAAAGGGGAATATGTACTATTGCTTAACCCCGACACTGTCGTGGGGGAACAGGCGATCCGATCGTCACTTGCCTTCATGGAAGGGCATGAGAAGGCGGGAGGATTGGGCGTGATGATGCTGACGGACACAGGAGTTAGAGCCTTGGAGAGCCGTCGTGGACTGCCAACTCCACGTGTCGCCTTCTATAAGATGGTTGGTCTTTGCAAGCACTTCCCCACTCACAAGGACTTTGCACACTATTATATGGGTGATTTGTCATGGGATGTTCCAGGACAGATAGAGGTCATTAGTGGGGCATACTGCTTCCTTCGGCACTCAGCATTGCGCCAGATTGGATTGCTGGATGAGGACTTCTTCATGTATGGAGAGGATGTTGACCTTAGTTACCGACTCTTACAAGCAGGCTACGAGAGCTGGTATTTGCCCGTGCAGATACTCCATTACAAGGGAGAAAGCACTCAGAAGTCGAGCTACCGATACGTACATGTGTTCTACAATGCCATGTTGATCTTCTTTCAAAAGCATTATGGCGGAGCAAGTCGATTGCTGACGATACCCATCAAAACGGCTATTTATGCCCGAGCACTGCTCTCACTTGTGGGGACAACACACCATGCTATTAGTAAGATGTTGGGCTTCCGAAGTCGAAAAAGGCACCATTCGCCACATTATATATTTGTTGGTGGAGAGGAGATGACGGCTCGTTGCCAACAAATAGCAGCCGATAACGGATTGATAGCAACATCTCGTAAGGTGAACAAAGATAGCTTACGAATGATTCATAACGCACTCTTAGACGAATGGGAGGGGCGGAAAGAAACGCTCTACATCGTCTATGACAATGCACTCTTTGCCTATCGTGACATATTAGAAGTCTTTGAAGCACGCCCAGTGACGCTCATTCACATGGGATTCTATCATCATTCTATAGACAAAATCATCACTTCTAAAGAAATAATTGGTTGATAAGATGCAAACAAGCAACGCACCCACTGTTACCTTGCGAGCCATGGAACCAGAGGATCTGGACGCCCTTTATCGCATTGAGAACGACCGCCAATTATGGAACATCGGCTCTACGAATGTTCCTTATAGCCGTTACGCACTGCATAACTACATAGCGGATGCGAAGAACGACATCTATATTGACGGGCAGATACGCATGATGATTGAGAACGAAGGGGGCATTGTGGTGGGTGTCATCGACCTCGTTAACTTCGATGCCAAGCACCAACGTGCAGAATTAGGAATCATCATCATGGAGCAATACAGGCGTCAGGGCTATGCCAAAGCAGCAATTCTTAAACTCATTCAGTACGCTCGTAACGTCTTACATCTCAATCAGATATACGCAGTTGTGGCTGTTGACAACACGAACTCACGCCATTGTCTCACCTCATTAGGCTTTAGCTCTGGTGCACGTCTGCAACAATGGCTTTGTAGCGAAGGCTCTTATCAAGATGCACTAGTAATGCAACTTTTTATCGAAAAAGCGTAAATAAAATTTGTGGGATTAGTTTTTTATTGCTATCTTTGCACTCGCAAAACAGAAATGGGGCACTCATTAGCAATGCTTTGGTGCGTTAGTTCAGTTGGTTAGAATGCCTGCCTGTCACGCAGGAGGTCACGAGTTCGAGTCTCGTACGCACCGCTGAAGGCTTCATTTCATGTATTGCATGGTGCGTTAGTTCAGTTGGTTAGAATGCCTGCCTGTCACGCAGGAGGTCACGAGTTCGAGTCTCGTACGCACCGCAAAAGGTCTTAGCTTTATCGCTAAGACCTTTTTCTTTATATCCAGATAGACGATAGTAGCACCAGTGGAAACACCTCGGCAATCCCTACCCAACCGCAAGAACTATCCTAAACAGCCTATCCGAACTATCATGCTTAACACCACCGAAGGGGGCTGTGTATGCCTTGGAAGTTCGTAAGGAAAGATAGGATTCATACGAATGAGGCTGCACCTCGTTCACAAGGGCAACTGAAGTAAAAATGAAGAAACGCCTTCTTTGCATTAAAGAGAGCCTCTCTTCGATACAAGGAAACGCCTTCTTCATAACGAAAAGACGCCCTTCTCTATTCGAGAAGAACGTCTCCTATTTTCTAAAACAATCTTTCTTTTCTGCTTAGTTCCAGTTGATTTGCGTGATTCTACCGCCTTTCACAACCGCAGAAATCATGTACTTGCGGTTGGAAGTACCGCCTTCTCGCTCTATGCTAAGCGTTGCAGGCACCTTAATCTTCAAGGGTGCGTCATCGTCATTGCTGTCTTTTGTCACTTCAGCAGGCGACCCGAGATGCCAATTCACCGTCTTCACGTCAGCTTGATAGAGCCTATTGTGCATATAACTCTGTATGTCCTTCGCTGTAGAACCAGCCGACCCGAGGAAGTTCAGTTGGCTAGCTACAGCGCCAGCTATCTTCTCGTTGCTCTTACTATTTATCCCTTGCAACAGCTGACGGACTGCATTAACAGCACTAGACTTGTCTGCGTCAGCCACAGTATGCTTCATCAACTTCTTTAAAATAGCGTCAGCCTCAGCAGCATGTGCGCCATTCTGGTGCATAGCAAGGTAACCGGCATAAGCGTCCTCATCGTTCTTTTTCACTGCCGTAGCCCAATCCATCTCATCAATCTTTGCTTGCAACTCCTGCTTGTGAGGCGAGTTAGGATGTTTAGAGAGGTAAGCCTGCATTGCTTCCTTCGAGTTGCTTGCTGCAACCGAAGCCCAGTCAGTATCTGTCGTATGCAATGCCTTTATGCGTAACGACACACTATCGCGGTGCGCCTTAGGTGCATCTGGATATTGCTTGAGGTAATTTTGCATAACAGTAGGCTCACTGCTTGCCATTGCCTGGGCGTATTCCTCCTGTTCATCATTCGTCTTGTTATTCCGAACCCCTTGGTTATAAAGGAAGAGCAAGACGGCTGCTGTGATGACAGCAATGAGCAATGAAACAGCCAGAGAAGTGTGATTATGCTTCTTAGATTGCTCCTGCTCTTGACTTTCCGAACCCTCTTCTTCAAGTCGTTCAGCCGCATCTAGCACAGCAGCATCCTTATCATTATCCATGATAAATGCCGCATCTACGACATTATCTTCTTCATCATCTGCATCCGTTGTAGTAGGTTCCTCCGCTGGCAAACCCACAACGATTGGCTCGTCAGAAGGTACATTTTCAAGGCTATCATGCACCTCCTCAGCTGCCACCCCTTCGGTAATCTCTTCTACAGCCGATGATGCGTTCGCCTCCTTCGGAGCGTCCACAACCTCCTTCTCAACCGCTGCCACAGCCTTAGCAACGTCCGTTTCCGTGTGATGACAATTAGGACATGAAGGCTCTTCTATTAGGTATAACTCCCCACAATGGCTGCATTTAATGATATGTCCGGCTATTTCTACACCACAGCTAGGGCACACTGGTGCTTTATCACTCACCTGATGACCACATTCAGGACATTTAATTATCATGAATCTAACGTATTATTCGATTATTGCAAATGATATTTTCTTATTCTTTCAAGGCGTATCTCTTATCGTCGTCGCCTGTATCTCAGTTCTCGCATACTATGTTTTCCGAGTAAGCGACTCTTGTCGACGTATCCATTCACACCATTAATTCGCCCCTTACCAGTGTACTGCCAGGCAACAATATCATGTCCGTCGGACAGTACCGGCTCCTTGTTATTGTATTGCGCAATGAATAGCTTGTATCCATCTAACGCCCCAACGAGGTAACGATTATAGAAGTTTGTATAGGTATATACCAATGGTTTCACCCCATACGCCTTAGTCATTAGCACCAAGAATGTCTGTAAGCTATCACGCAAAGCCTGCGCACTTAGACCGCCAGTAGTCTCTATGTCGACCATAGGAATCAGGTCTTGATCCTGCGGGCGGCACTGAGTTTGGAAATTGCGGAGCTGCTCTAACTGCGGAACCGACGGACGATAGAAATGGTAAGAACCGACATTCATACCATAGCGTTGCGCCGCTTCAATATTATTGAGGTATCTTTGATCGATTCTGCCACTGCCTTCGGTAGCTTTCAGATAGACGTAATTGAGTTTATGATTGCTGTTTTCTGCAACCGTTTCCCACCACACATCACCCTGATAATGGCTCATGTCAAGACCATGAATATGGCTACATGTGTCCTCGCATTGTATGGTGTATTGCGCTCGCAAGCCTGTGAATGAGCACAAACAGACTATGATTGATAGTAAATATTTCATTTTCATACCTGCAAAGGTAGTGTTTTATGTTGATATAAAGCCTGTGTACGAATAGATTTAAGGGCTTAGAAACTTAATTTAACTTTGTGTAAGAGGGTGAGAAAGAGGCTTTTCTACAACTATAAATTATGCCTTTTTGAACACCCGAGAAAGCCCATCTGGATGGGAAGAAAGGCTCTCCTCATAGTAAAGAGAGCCTCCCGTCATGGCAAGGAGAGGCTCTCTTCATAACGAAGAAACGCCCTTCTCAAATGGAGAAGAGCGTTTCCTTTAATTCAGAAATACGAGAAGTTATATGCCTCGTTAGTATTATCTGCTTTGCTAATATTACTTACGATCGCCTAACTTGCTATCGATGTGTGCAATAGCATGGCTTGACAAGTGAGCGAAAGAATCGAGTATGTCTTGTACATTACGCTCCTCTTCAACTTGCTCATCGATGTATTTTGCGATGAAGTTCTGCGATGCGCGATCCTTTTCCTCATCTGCTATGTCAGCTAACTTGTTGATGAGTTCAGTTACTTTCTGCTCATGTGCCAATGTATCAACGAATACTTCTTTAGGATCATTCCAGCTTGTCTTGACTGCATCAATTGCTGTCAACACAACCTCACCACCACGATGTAGAATGAACTGAGCCATGTCCATGGCATGTGAACGCTCCTCTTCTGCCTGCTTATACATCCAACTAGAGAAGCCCTTCCAGCCCTCTTTACGGAACCAGCAAGACATCTGGAGATAGAGATTAGACGAATACATTTCAGCTATAATCTGCGCATTGAATGCGTCTTGCATCTTACTTGTAATACTCATTGTTATACCTTTTTAAATTCTAAATAAACCTTATTTGTATCTGTCGTTATTGTAATTCCGACTGCAAAAGTACCACTTTTTCTGCACAAGACCAAATATCTTGTGCATAAAACGTTACTTACGACGGATTATACCGATAATTTAATCACAATATAAATAACGACTTCTTGCCTACTCAATAACGCCTTCTTGCTTACTCAATAACGACTGTTGTCCATCCATGTTTATCCTCTATCGTACCGTATTGGATGCCTCGAAGGGTCTCATAGAGCTTTGTTGACCAAGGTCCAGGCTTATCTCCAAAGTTGTAAACCTTACCTGTCTCTAGGTCATCGAGGTGTGAAATAGGTGAGATAACAGCTGCTGTACCACATGCACCAGCCTCTTCGAAGCTGTCTAACTCGTCCTCTGCAATAGGTCGGCGTTCGACTTTCATGCCCAAGTCTTCGGCTATCTGCATGAGACTCTTATTAGTGATTGAAGGTAAGATAGACGTTGACTTCGGCGTAACATAGGTGTTATTCTTGATTCCGAAGAAGTTAGCTGCACCGCACTCATCAACATATTTCTTCTCTTTAGCGTCCAGATAGAACTCCGAAGCATACCCTTTTTCATGCGCCATCTTATTGGCTCTCAATGAAGCGGCATAGTTTCCTCCCACCTTAAACATACCTGTTCCCAGTGGAGCAGCACGATCGACGTCACGCACAATGACGTATGGATTGGAAGAGAAACCACCTTTGAAGTAAGGGCCTACTGGTGTGGCAAAGATCAAGAAACAATATTCTGTTGCTGGACGAACGCCCACGCCTGCTGTAACACCAAATAGTAACGGGCGCAGATAGAGCGTTGCTCCACTCTCATAAGGTGGGATGTACTCTTGATTGAGGCGTACCACCTTCTTCACCATATCAACGAATAGCTCGGTCGGAACCTCTGGCATGACAATACCACGGGCTGTATTCTGTAATCGAGCGGCGTTTTCTTCTGCTCGGAAGACGCGTACCTTGCCATCAGGACAGCGGTAAGCCTTCAGTCCCTCGAATGCTTCTTGACCATAGTGGAGGCACGTTGCAGCCATGTGTAACTTCAAGTACTCATCCGAACAGACCTCTACTTCGCCCCACTTACCGTCTCGGTAATAACAACGAACATTGTAGTCGGTGCGTAGATAACCGAATGTCAAACTCTTCCAATCTATATCTTTCATATCATATAAGTATTTAATTGCATCCTGCCATAGCCTAATGCAAAAGTAAACAAATTTATCTTTCCCTGTAACCCATCGTTCGCTTTATTGCTACTGATTGGCTAACAGCTTTTGAATCTCATCATCGGTGTGCTTGAGCTTCTGCTTACACAGCTTCACAAGTGCCTGTGCTTGCTTCAGTTGAGCAGCCATTGAATCAACATCGAGTTCGCCTCGTTCCATCTTGTCAACTATGCTCTCGAGTTGCTGAACGGCGTCTTCATATTTCATTTCTTTCATCTTCTTGATTGTATTAAAGGGTTTAAAGGGTTCCTTCGAGCTATTTCTTCACCACACTCTCCACCTCTCCTTGCTCAAAGCGAGTGGTGATAACGTCTCCAGCCTTCAGCTGTGAGGCATTGCGAACAGCCTTTCCCTTGTGTAAGGTAATGCTATATCCTCGACTTAAAAGCAGCTTCGGATCCATCAGTTGGGCACGTTGAGCGAGCATATCTATGCGATGTTGCTCGTTAGAAAGGCGTCCTACAAGGGTCGGAATAGCATATCGCATCATCGAATCAAGGTCGTAACGGGCTTTAGAAAGTCTTTCCTTCATCCTATTTACCAACCTTTGTGCAAGACTATCAAGCCGTGCTTCCTGTTGAGTACGCACCACGGAAAAGAGCATGGGGATGTGAGTTGCAATGTGTTGTATGTGCATCTGCTCCCGTTCTAACCTGCGTTGAACAGCCTCCACAATGCTTGCTTGTGCGTTCTCAACCCTTGCCAGCGTCACAGCCAACTGATTGATGAGATAAGCGGCAGCTGCTGTTGGGGTTTTCACACGCATGAATGAAACCATATCCAGCACACTCTCGTCACGTTCGTGACCAATTCCTGTGATTATCGGGAGTGGGAAGTTCGCCACATTCTCCGCCAGATTCAAGGTGTCGAAACCACTCAAATCGGCTGTCGCACCGCCTCCTCGGATGATAACAACGCAATCGAAATCCTCTTCCCGTTCGTTAATTAGGTTCAAAGCATTGATAATGCTCTGTTCAACCTGGTCTCCTTGCATCACTGCGGGGAATAGTTCTACATGAAAGGCAAGCCCAAACTCGTTATGAAGTAACTGATTGCAAAAGTCGCCATAACCTGCTGCTGTCTCGGAGGAGATGACAGCTATGCGTTGAGCAAACATCGACAAGCACAATTCGCGTTGCAAGTCATAGACGCCTTCTGCCCTTAGCTGTCGGATAATCTCCTGTCGTTTGCGCATCATGTCGCCCATGGTAAACTCGGGATTGATGTCATCTACAATCCAAGAAAACCCATATTGAGGATGGAACTGAGCGTGTACAAGCAACATAACTTTCATACCTGCATGGATCGTCTGACCCGTTATCTTGATGAAAGAAGGCTGTATCTCCGCCCACACGTTATGCCAACACTTGGCTTGAGCACGTGCAATGGGAACATTGCCACGAGCGTCCTTCTCGATCAGTTCCATATAACAGTGTCCACGGCTCTCACGTGCTTCGGACAATTCAGCCTCAACCCAATAAGAACGCGACAAGGTGCTACTAATAACATCCGATACCAATGCGTTCAGTTCATAGAGGGTGAGGGCTTTTGTCGTCATGTGTGCTTCTATATATATAATAAGGTGTAAATTAATTACTTACCATTGGGCAATACCACCTGATGATACGCCTCCATGAAATCGGGAACACCATACCCCATGATGTTATTGGGCGTCAGATGATTATTAGATGTCTGCCGAATCACCTCTATCAAGTCCTTTGCACACGTGTTAGGAGCGGCTTGCCACAAGCAAGCAACCATCCCTGCCACCAAAGGACAAGCAAAGGATGTACCCGTATCGGGCGTTATATATCCCCTACCCGATACCACATTTGTTGGACAACCATACGCCATAACGTCTGGTTTCACTCGATTATCTGCGGTTGGACCAATCGATGAGAAAGCAGCATTAATGCCGTCTGGTGCAATCGCACCTACCGTGAGTATGTCATGCGCATCGGCTGGTACATTGATCTTCTTCCATGGTCCCATGCCATCATTCCCCGCACTATTGACGAGGATAATGCCTTTGGATGCAAGCAAGGAAGCCGCCCTTGAGATGGGTGCCGTCACTCCATTGAGGTCGGAATAATGATAGTTTAGACTCTTATCATCGAAGCCGTGATAGCCTAAAGACGAACTAATGACATCGACACCGACGGAGTCAGCAAACTCAGCAGCGGCTATCCAGTAGTCTTCCTCCGCCGAGCTCTCTGTGAGATAATCCTCCGAACGCAACAACCAAAAGCTCGCTTTCGGTGCAGAACCTACGAAGGTTGAGGGCTGATTGACTGCTATAACGGATAAAGTCTTCGTTCCGTGATCCATTTCCTTGTACACATCAGCATCATAACCAGCAACGAAATTATGCGTTCCAACGATGTTGACATTCTTAAAAGCAGCCATCTTATCCACGTTCATGAAGCCTGCATCAAGCACAGCGATGGTCATTCCCTGTCCTTGAAAGCCCATGTTGTGCAACTTCCGACCATTGAGATTATCCAACTGTGCCTTTCCCATACCATAATAATCATGTATGGTGGAATCGAGCACTTGCAAGTCTGACCGACAGTGAACGCGTTGTGACAACGGACGAATGGAGTCGGGAGAGGTGAAAACGAGCTTACTATCTCTCACAAAAGATAACACCTTGAGATCTTCTAACGTCTGTCTGTTCCCTCCACGCACCAAGACTGAGTTGTTCCACTTGCTTATTGCAACCACATTCCCACCCTCTTTGCGTATCTTCTGGATATAGGTTGGCGATACAGGAAGGTCCGTTGAGTCCAACGTCAAGTGCTGTCTTTGACGTCGTTTCAGCGCCGCCTCAGACAGAAAGGCACTCGGTTTATCTAGCGAATAAGGCGATTGACCCTTGTCACGGAGCGTCACACGAAACATATAACACTTCCCGCCAGGGTAAGCAATATAGCCTTTTCCATCATTACTAGCCTCAACGAAGGATGTAATGAAGGCGAATAAGCATACAAGATAAATCTTTAGATGGTTCCGACTCATAATATGCAAACTTACACAAAATAATTGAAATACGGATTACCAGGCTGTCTTTTTCGTTAAAATTATGATTCGTTCCGCCAGATGTTTTGCTTTTTTAGGGTCTAGACAATAAACCATCTTCCGCCTTAGAAGTCACCTCTTCAACCCAAAGAGGTTTATTTGTGAAATGGAAGAGACGCCTTCTTCCCCACAAAGAGAGCCTTTCCTTCTATCAAGGAAAGGCTCTCTTCATAATGAATAAACGCCCTTCTCAAATGAAGAAGGGCGTTTCCTGTTATCTTAATAGCTTATGCCACTTTCTCTAAACGCTTCATCATGAGGAACATGAAGGCGGCTGAAATGAGGCAAAGAACAATGAATACAGACCAAACAATGGTGAGTGACAAACCTCCCCAGAGGTATCCTCCAACGCTGACAAGGAGGTTTCCGATTGCTGTGGCTACAAACCATCCGCCCATCATTGCGCCCTTATACTTTGGAGGAGCTACCTTACTAACGAAGCTGATACCCATCGGACTGAGCAATAACTCACCAAAGGTGAGGACGAGATAAGTACCAATTAGCCAGTTGGCTGACGCAAATGGAGTTGCTCCACCTGCTGCCTTTGCTGCTGCCTGTTCGTTTGGTGTGAGCAAACCTTGCGATGCCATGACCATAAGGAAGTAGGCGCAACCTGCAACGATCATACCGTATGCAATCTTACGAGGTGCTGAAGGCTCCTTACCTTTGGCTGCCAACGAACTGAAGATAGCCATACTTACTGGTGTGAGGGCTACTACATAGAATGGATTGAACTGCTGGAAAATAGGTGCACTAACCTCTACTGAGCCTGAAAGCTCGCTGTATTTCCACATTAAAACTAATACTGCTATGAGGAAGACAACGCCTGAGATTGCCTTTGCTTTTGCTGTTTTGCTCTGGAAGAAGGTCATACCACTATACACCATGAGTACGATCATGACTAGATTGACTACATCAAATGCCATGCTCTGAACGCCTGTTGAAACAGGACTCACAAA
Organism: Prevotella sp. 20925_1_30; assembly: GCF_041433025.1. NCBI lineage: Bacteria > Pseudomonadati > Bacteroidota > Bacteroidia > Bacteroidales > Prevotellaceae > Prevotella > Prevotella sp. 20925_1_30. Next base: position 124,064 of record NZ_JAPWAR010000007.1, read on the forward strand.
CTCATTAGCAAAGTAAGTAAGCGTCAGACCGTTCTGATGGAACGCCATCCAGAAGAAGATAACGACTGCAAAAACAAGACAGAGAGCCACAATGCGCTCCTTTGTCTGCTGTGGGGTGAGTTCTTCTTCAGCAACAGTTGTATCCTTCTTCTCGGTCTTTCCGTTGCCACCCTCAACGTGTTTGAACATACGACGGCACCCATAATAGATTGCCATAGACACGATTAATGATACACAAGCTACTGCGAATGAGAAGTGGTAAGCGTCATTGCTACTGCAATGGAGCGTTGCCTCTGCCCAAGACTGAATCTTTACGGCAGCCGTTGGGGCAAAGAGTGCACCGATATTGATTGCCATGTAGAAGATTGAGAACGCCGAATCGCGCTTGCCAGCAAGCTCTGGTGTGTCATAGAGATTACCCACCATAACCTGCAGATTGCCCTTAAATAGACCCGTTCCAAAGCTGATTAGCAACAGAGCCGCTAGCATAGCTATGAACGCAATAGAGCCTCCGCCCAATGGAATAGATAGGAAGAGATAACCGACAAACATAATAGCAATACCAATGGTTACCATCTTTCCGTACCCGAACTTGTCGGCCATGAAGCCTCCAATTAGGGGCAAGAAATAGACCAAACCGAGGAAGATACTATAGATTAGACCCGCTGTTCCGGCCTCTAATCCGAAGTTTGCTCTCAAGAATAAAGCGAATACTGCCAACATTGTGTAGTATCCGAACCGCTCGCCAGTATTGGCTAGTGCCAAGGCATAAAGCGCTTTTGGTTGGTTTTCAAACATAATGATAAAAATCTAGGTTAATATTACTTTGTTCTTTTGATATCGAATAGATAGGTTGCTTTTACTACTATATTCCCAAAGTTCGACTTACCGAAATAATCTCTCTTAGTGCTTCCGTAGATATTTCCTAGTCCATAGTAATAACGCCCTTCAAGTAGGAAGTGCCCCACATGACGGCTGCTCCATTCCATTCCTAAGCCTGCTGCTATACCATAATCGAACTTCTTCTCTACTGCTTTCGACTCTTGTTCGATGGTGACATTACTACGTCCTGTGCCGTCAGTAGCGAGGTTTGGAGTGGTATAATTCATGTTGGTTGACTCGTTCAGATAGATACCTATCTGTGGACCAGCTTGTACAAAGAAGTTGAAACCACGCTGCTCTTTGCCCCAAGCAAGGTGTGCAAAGACTGGAATCTGAATGTAATTGATTGTTCGGGAGTACTTCTCCGCCTGTCCGTTGGCGTTGATAACAGGCTGATCAGTGCCTGTCTGTATCTTTTCCTGCCATCCGATAGAAGCGTAATTGACCTCTCCATAGATGGAACAGATGGTATTGAAATACTTTTCACATACGTATCTAACACTCAAACCACCTGTTATTCCCCCATGAAGAGACTGTGACACTTTTGGACTGAAGCCCACATTAGAAAGGACATAACCGCCATTAACGCCAATGGAAAGGTCGTCACGATGTTCTCCCACTTGTGCTGCAACACGCATAGGAAGCACAAGTAAGAGCAGAAGGAATATGCTTAATGTCTTATTTCTCATATTATAAGCAGCTGTACCAACGATGGTTAATAAACGAGATTCTCCATCTTCTGGTCAGTAGTAAAGTGTATCAACTGGAAGTTGTTATTGATGTATCCTCCCTGCCCTACACGTTCGAAGTTATAACGAGTTTGTAGTGGGCGATACTTCACTTCGCTATATACACCCTTGAAGTCCTTTCCCTGTGCTTTAATTCCACGTACAAAGAATTGCGCCTGATCGTAACCAGTGAGTGCCAAACGGGGTATGTATTGCTTAGCCATTGGTTCGTCATACTGCTCATTATACTTAGCTTCAAGCGACTTCGTCTTCTCTGACGACTTATTATAATAATAGGTGGAAGGGATGTAGGTGTTATATCTGAAGAAGTTATCTAAGTCGTAATCTTGGTAAACGAACCATTGATTATAGCCATAGAGGGCTATTGCGATACCAGGATTAGTCTTCTTGAGCTGTGCTAACTTGGCAAACACCTCATTTAACTGCGGACTCTTCTCAGAGTTAAGGATAACTACATTAGGTCGAGTCTTATCGAATTGCTTTGCAAAGTCGGCTGCCGACGACTTGAGACTAGTAAGGGAATACTTAATCTTCAGCATATCCAACTGTTTACGAAGCGTTGAGGTGAAGTTACCCACTTGGCTGTTTGCATCGTTGCAATTAATGAATACAGGGTGATGAGACTTCTGGAAACGCTCTAAGAAAGACGCAATAGCCTTGCTATTCAAGCTCTCATCGGTTTGATACACTTGATAGATATTAGGGTTATTCTCTACTTCGTTGCCTGTTATTGAGAATGGGATAACGAGCTTTGTGCCATGTGCTCGACAGAAGTCAGCCAATGGCTTCACCTGATCAGAGTAGAGTGGACCAAAGATGAGGTCAAGTTTTGAGGCATTAGGATCTGATAAGGTAGTACGGATGTCAGCGTCCTTTGGCACATTCCAAGCATGTACGTCGGTTGTAATACCTTCACTCTTCATCTCGTTGAGGGCTAATAGCACACCTCGATAAAACTCTATCATGCGCTTGCCATCACCATCTTGATTATGGAGAGGGAGCATGATTCCAACATGAATAGCGTTCTCTTGTTTTGCGATAGCAGCCGCATTTGCGCCTTTCTTCTTAGCCTCTTTATCAGCTTTGGAAGGCTTTACAGCCTTGCCCATTATCGACCCATCAGGGCGGAAATCACCATCTTTTGCAAACGGAACAAGTATGAGTGCACCCTTTTTCAGTTCATATCCTGGGGTCTTCATAATAGGGTTGGAATCTATCAACTGTTGGATAGTTACGCCATACTCTTTGGCTATTCCGAATATAGTCTCCTTGCGTTTCACTTGATGTTGATCACGCCATACAACATTCTGAGCCATCACGCTACAGCTAATCAGGACTGTGAATAGCAATAAGAGATATCTTAAATAATTTTTCATGCACATGTCTTTTGAGATTACAAACTGTTACTTATATGCAAATACACGTGCAAATATACAAAAGAAATCTGTAATCAACAGGTGTAGAGAGCAAAAAAACGTAAAATAGATAATGGCTTCTTGTATATCAACCATCGCTTTTCTGTTTTGCTTGTAGGTGTGAGAAAAAATGCTTATATTTGCACGATTATCCTTTTGGAGACGTTGAATTGTAAGGTAAAAGAGATGAGAGATAAATATACAAGATTCTTATTACTATTTTTGTCAATGCTTGTCACGGCCTATACAAAGGCACAGGATTGCCAGCCAATAGGCTCTTATAACGATGAGAATGGCGAAGTTATGACGATAAATGCAGGTGATAACTATACAGGATCGGCACCTTTAACGATGAAACTGAAGGCTAATGCGCCTACAACGAATGACCCTGCAACGCATTATGAATGGCATTTCTTTGCACAAACAAGCCCTCGTGAGGCTTTTCTGATACGTTATGATGAAGACACAGAATACACTTTCACGAAGGCAGGTAATACACAGATTGTGCTTTACGAGATACTCAATGGAGACACAACTCGTTATAATCCTATAAGCGTATCTATTAGTGAAAGCAGCTTGCAAATGCCTAATGTTTTCACTCCAAATGGCGATGGTATCAATGATATCTATCGAGCGAAAACAGGCTACAAGAGTATCATTGAGTTCAAAGCAGTTATATTCAATCGATGGGGACAGAAGCTCTATGAGTGGACAGACCCTGCTGGTGGATGGGATGGAAAGTATAAAGGTAAGGATGTAGCTGAGGGCACTTACTTTGTGAATGTGACGGCAAAAGGAGCTGACGGAAGGCGTTTTAATATTCGGCGCGACGTCAATCTGCTAAGGGGATACAACCAATTAACACCCTAAACACACAACTCCTCATTCATAAATCATCATTAGGATAATTCCTAACTCACCACTCCTCATTCATAAATCATCATTAGGATAATTCCTAACTCACCATTCCTCATTCCTAACTCACCATTATTTATCTTATAAGCAACACACAGATATGAACGAAAAGATAGAAGTCTTCGGTGCAAGAGTACACAACTTGAAGAACATAGACATAACTATTCCACGCAACTCACTCACTGTCTTCACTGGACTATCGGGTTCGGGGAAGAGTTCTCTAGCCTTTGATACCATCTTCGCAGAGGGTCAACGAAGATACATAGAGACCTTCTCCGCCTATGCTCGCAACTTCCTCGGTAATATGGAGCGCCCAGATGTGGACAAGATAACGGGACTCTCGCCTGTAATCTCTATCGAACAGAAGACGACGAATAAGAATCCTCGCTCCACAGTGGGCACTACGACGGAGATATATGACTATCTTCGCTTGCTTTACGCACGTGCTGGTGAGGCCTTCTCATATATGAGTGGGGAGAAGATGGTGAAGTATACTGAGGAGAAGGTAGTCGATATGATCATGGCTGACTATCGTGAACGTAAGATCTACATATTGGCTCCTTTGGTTCGAAACCGTAAGGGTCACTATCGCGAACTATTTGAACAAATGCGACGAAAGGGCTATCTTTACATCCGTATAGATGGTGAAATTGAGGAACTCACACGCGGTATGAAGGTGGATAGATACAAGAACCATAACATCGAAGTGGTCATTGATAAGATGAGACTCAGCGACACGGAAGATGCCTCCCAACGTGAACGTCTATCGAAAACTATCGCTACTGCGATGAAACAAGGCGATGGTTTGATTATGATACTGGATAATGAGACCAATGCAGCAAATTACTTCTCTAAACGTCTCATGGACCCTGTTACGGGTATTGCATATAAAGATCCTGCCCCCAACATCTTCTCTTTCAATTCCCCAGAAGGGGCTTGTCCGCATTGCAAAGGACTAGGTGTAATTGATGAAATCGACCTAAAGAAAGTGATTCCTGATGACGCTTTGAATATCTATGAAGGGGCTATCGTACCATTAGGGAAGTATAAGAATCAGATGATATTCTGGCAGATTGAAGCCCTGTTGAAGAAGTATGATTGTACCTTAAAAACACCCGTTAAAGACATTCCCAAGGAGTGCATGGATGAGATTCTATATGGTTCTTTGGAGAAACTAAAGATAGCCAAGGAACTTGTTCACACCTCTTCGGATTACTTCATATCCTTTGATGGTATCATCAAATACCTCCGCACAATCATGGAAAGTGATGATTCGGCTGCCGGGAAGAAGTGGGCTGACCAGTTCATAGCCGAGGTTACTTGCCCAGAATGCCATGGGCAGCGACTCAATCGGGAGGCTTTATCCTATAAGATATGGGATAAGAACATCGCAGAACTTGCCAACATGGATATCAGCGAACTGATGGATTGGATTGATCATGTCGAGGAACACATGACGAAAAAACAGCGAGTTATAGCCACAGAGATCGTGAAGGAGATACGCAAACGCATTAACTTTCTATTGGAAGTGGGACTTGATTACTTGGCTCTCAATCGACAAAGTGCAACGTTATCGGGCGGTGAAAGCCAACGTATCAGACTAGCCACTCAGATTGGATCGCAGCTTGTCAACGTGCTTTATATCCTCGATGAACCTTCTATCGGACTGCATCAACGTGACAACGAGCGACTTATCAAGTCCCTAAAAGAGCTGCGCGACATGGGTAACACGGTGATTGTTGTGGAACATGATGAGGACATGATGCGTGCTGCCGATTGGATTGTTGACATCGGTCCAAAGGCTGGACGAAAAGGAGGAGAGGTCGTCTTCCAAGGGAAACCGGCTGATATGCTCAAGAAGCACACGCTCACGGCACAGTATCTCAATGGTGAACGTAAGATAGAGATACCCACTGAAAGACGCAAAGGAAATGGGAAGTTTATCAAGTTGATAGGCTGCACTGGCAATAATCTAAAGGGTGTTGACGTAACTTTCCCACTAGGTGAATTGATTGTTGTAACAGGTGTTTCGGGCTCTGGAAAGAGTACACTTATCAACGAAACATTGCAACCTATCCTCTCACAACACTTCTATCGCTCATTGAAACGACCCATGCCTTACAAGAAGATAGAGGGCATTGACAATATAGATAAGGTGGTGAATGTGGACCAAAGTCCTATCGGGCGCACCCCACGTAGCAACCCCGCAACCTATACGGGGGTATTCTCTGACATCCGACAGTTGTTTGTCAACCTCCCAGAAGCTAAGATTCGAGGCTACAAACCAGGGCGTTTTTCCTTCAACGTAAGGGGTGGGCGATGTGAAGCATGTGGTGGTAATGGATACAAGACTATCGAGATGAACTTCCTTCCGGATGTAATGGTTCCATGTGAGATATGCCATGGTAAGCGTTACAATCGGGAGACTCTTGAGGTGCGATTCAAGGGTAAGTCGATTGCAGATGTACTAGATATGACGGTCAACATGGCAGTGGAGTTCTTCGAGAATGTACCGCAGATTCTACCAAAGATAAAGGCTTTGCAGGACGTTGGATTGGGTTATATCAAACTCGGACAAAGCTCAACAACGCTATCGGGAGGCGAGAGTCAGCGTGTCAAACTGGCTACGGAACTATCGAAGAGGGATACGGGTAAGACGCTATTCATCCTCGACGAACCAACAACGGGACTGCATTTTGAAGACATCCGCATCCTTATGGACGTCCTTGAGAAGCTAGTGGATCGTGGCAACACGGTACTCATCATTGAGCATAACCTCGATGTTATCAAGCTCGCCGACTACATCATTGACATGGGACCAGAGGGTGGTCGCAATGGTGGAAGGCTCCTTGCAGCAGGTCTTCCAGAGGTAGTTGCCAAGAATAAAGAGAGTCACACAGCCCCTTTCTTAGCAAAGATTCTGAAATAAAAAACTACTATTTGCAGATGAAGGGGGCGTTTCTTTGATGCAAGGAAAGGCTCTCTTCCATAAGACGAAACGCCCTTCTCAAATGGAGAAGGGCGTTTCCTTATTCTTATTCTTTCGTTATCACGATTCGTGTTACTATTGTTCCTCTGTCTTAATAATATGTCATTAAAACAATATGTCGCTATGTCATTTTGTCTAAAAAAACATGGCATTATGTCTTAAACATCTGTTACTAAGCACATTGTTCCTATGTTACTCTGTCTTAATAATATGTCATTAAAACAATATGTCGCTATGTCATTTTGTCTAAAAAAACACATCCTTCTGTCTTAAACATCTGTTACTAAGCACATTGTTACTATGTTACTCTGTCTTAATAATATGTCATTAAAACAGTATGTCTTTATGTCATTTTGTCTTAAAAACACGTCATTAAAACAATATGTCGCTACGTCATTTTGTCTAAAAAAACATGTCCTTCTGTCTTAAAAACCTGTTGCTCTGTCTTTAAAGAGGATGTTAATCGTCATCATCTACGACTATATTCCCACCAGTTAGAATCTTTTGAGACCCGTTCATATAGGTGAGAACTATCTTTGTAAACTTCATATTCGACGAGTCACCCCACGTATAATAGGAGGAGTCATTCCATTCCCACGAGCTCGTCTCGAACTCTTCTACAGGCCCAGTACCCCTAAACACACCTTGACAACGCACATCCCCGACATCATTCGTGATGATGAAATGGAATGCAATATAGCGTATCTTGCTCTTGCGAGTATTAACGAATGAGAGGCTCATAGTCACAAATCCGTTCTCATCATCCCAATCCCAATCCTTGATGTAACCATAGGGTGCGAGTTCACGTAGCCCATTGATATAACTTGCATACGAATCGGTCAGATTATCCAAGGCACTACGTTTATTGCGATCAGACAATGAAAGCTCTTTCTGAAAGGCTTTCCAATGATAAATAAACGCTGAGTCTTCACGCAACTCATCCGTTATTTGCGCTCGATGCACATCCTTATGATCCAATCCGAGATCGCCATCTTGCTGCGTAAAGAAGTAGATGGAATCATTGTCGATACCGATTGTCTCCGATACATCCGAGCCATTGAAAGTGTTATCGCAGAACGTGCAATACAAGGTGGAAGTGCCCAAAGGCACATCATGCGCCGTATGGCTCCGACGGTACAGCTCCTTTTGATTGGCTCTATCAATCTCTGCCAACTGACGATGAAGCACCTCATCGAGCGAGTCCTGTTGTGCTTTTGCTGTGGAATCAGCAATCTCCTGCCCTCGACGCTGGTTCAACACATAGTACTTATCGGCTAATTGTCGGTTGCGTTTGTCGATAGCTTGTGTGAGAGCAGTGCCCGATAAATGAGGTATATCCTTGAGTTTCTTGATGTATTTAGCAAACTCCTTTTCCAATACGATGACCACATTTCCGTTCTTTGTGAGCACGTAAAGGCAATTAGTCGACTTATCGAAAGCATAGTTCTCCACGACATCATTCACCTCAGGAACCATCCTGTTCGTTAACACCTCATAGTATCCTAAACCGTTACGATGGTAACTTACGAGTTCTTTACGCAGCATTGAATTGCGGTCGGAATACTGAGCTTGAATACACTGACACGTTATTAGTAAGCAAAGAATTACCAAGATTTTTCTCATAGAGTGTACTTAAATGGCTGTAATAAATGGTTTTGTTTATTGTGCAAAAATAATAATAAAAAGCGAACTAGGCAACGGTTCTACTGCAAAAGATAGATTGCGATGGTTAGGAAAGGGCGTTTTCTTAAAGCCTCCCTAAGTCTTTATAAAGGAGGAATAACCTTATCCTAGCTCGCTCCCGTTAGGTAGTCCTCCCCTTTCGAGGAGGATGAGTGGGGCTGGATGGAGCCTTATTTCCAACTATGTTCACCCAATTTATATTCGCCTTTGACCTTTATGTCCATCCCCATGAGCTTCATTCTCGACTCCGTGGTATAGTCATTTACCCAAAAAGAAGGGGTGAAATGATAGGTGTCAGTGGCGTTATAAGTGATAGTAGTCATGCCCATTGCTCTCATTTGTGACCAGTTCTTTTCAATCTGCGAAACGGCATCGTCGCCTACTCCAAACTTCTTCATATTACCGATGAGGAAGCCCTTTACATCGTCTTCTGACATGTTCGCTTTGACCTTACCCACGACGGTGAGCATACCAAGGATTCGATTGACTTCATAAGAGGTAGTGGTCTTCATGCCCTGAACCGACTTATCTTCTTGATCGCCAGTCTTCAATGTCTTGCCATAGAGACTGAATACAGTTTGCTCCTTAACATACTCTGTTATGAACTCTTCCGTGAGTGTGTTACTAAGTGCCATGAGCATGTTCATCTTTGGATTAACCTTTTCGATCTCTGGGTTCTTGGCGTATAATGAATCAATCTTAGCTATGCCCGTCTTACTCATCTTGCCCACTGCTTCCTCGGAATTAAGCAACTTCTTGAGAGCTCCATTCTTATCGGTTTGATAGAGCAAGGGCACGTTGTTCAACATTGTCAATAGCTGTCCACCACTCTGCTGGAACGCTGTTTCATCTCCATCAACCTTCACATCGGAGAAGAGGAGTTCTATTTTGTAGCTGTCAGCATTAGCCTCCTTCACATCGACATGCAACTTACTTGTCACGTTGGCTGTCAGTGTGCTACCCTGCATCATACTGCCAAATTCAAAGTTTGCAGCATACTCATAGATAGCCTTATCACCCTTATTAAAGTTGGCTTTAATGAGTGTTTGCGCCTGCAAAACAGCCACTATGAGCATGAGAACGAATGTTAGAAATGTCTTTTTCATACGCTTTTGGTTTTTAGTTAATAGAATATTAATATTATAAAAAGCAATTGTCTCCAACCCAAGAAACTGATTCCTCGGATTGGAGACAATATATTTTTAATATGATCTTGCGATGATAACGCGATATTTAGCAGGCTTTCCACTTACCATATCGACGCCCGGTGTCTGTTCAAACATGTATGGGACGCAGCGGATAGTGGCTTGTGTATCCTCCTTGATCTTGGCTTCTGTCTCTTCAGTTCCATCCCAATGACAGAGGAAGAAACCGCCATCTTTCACCTTCTCTTTAAACTCTTCGTAGTTGTCGCACTCGTAGATATGCGAGTCACGGAACGCCTTCGCTTTACGGAAGATATTGTCTTGAATGTCATCAAGAAGAGCCTTCACGTGCTCGACGATACCATCGAAACTAACGCTCTCCTTCTCTAGTGTGTCACGACGCATGAGCTCGATTGTATTGTTCTCAAGGTCACGTCCACCCATTGCAAGGCGCACTGGCACACCTTTGAGCTCATAATCTGCGAACTTAAAGCCTGGTCGCTTGTTGTCAGCATCATCGTATTTAACAGTGATACCAAGCTCTCGAAGTCCGTCAATGACGGGTTGTAGCTTTGCAGTTAACTCTTTCAACTGCTCTTCGCCTTTGAAGATTGGAACGATAACAACCTGTATTGGCGCAATCTTCGGTGGTAGAACGAGGCCGTTATCATCGGAGTGTGTCATAATGAGAGCACCGATCAAACGTGTACTAACGCCCCATGAGGTAGCCCAAACATATTCTGGCTTGTTGTCTTTATTTAGGTAGGTAACATCGAAAGACTTGGCAAAGTTCTGTCCAAGGAAGTGTGACGTACCACTCTGCAGAGCCTTTCCATCCTGCATCATTGCCTCAATAGTGTAGGTGTCCAAAGCACCTGCAAAACGTTCCGTCTCGCTCTTTACACCCTGAACAACTGGTACGGCGAGCCATTTCTCAGCGAAGTCTGCATAGACATGAAGCATTGTTTGTGCCTCTTTCTCGGCCTCTTCACGAGTAGCGTGTGCCGTGTGTCCCTCCTGCCAAAGGAACTCTGAAGTACGCAAGAAGGGGCGTGTGCGCATCTCCCAACGCATCACATTGCACCACTGGTTACACATCAGTGGCAGGTCACGCCATGAGTGAATCCAATTCTTATAAGTGTTCCAAATAATCGTTTCACTCGTTGGACGGATGATTAACTCTTCTTCTAACTTAGCATTAGGGTCAACTTCAACGGCATTACCATCGTCAGTTGCCTTCAAACGATAGTGTGTGACTACAGCGCACTCTTTAGCGAATCCCTTTACATGTTCTGCCTCTCTTGATAGGAAACTCTTAGGGATAAGGAGTGGGAAATAGGCATTCTGCACACCAGTCTCCTTAAACATCTTATCGAGTTGAGCCTGCATCTTCTCCCAAATAGCGTATCCGTAAGGCTTGATAACCATACATCCGCGAACCGCAGACTGCTCTGCTAGGTCGGCCTTTATTACCAAGTCGTTGTACCATTGAGAGTAGTTTTCAGCTCTCTTGGTCATGTGTTTTAGTTCTTTTGCCATATATTTATAATCTTCAAAATGCTTGTTTTAGGGGAAATCCACTACCTTTTAGGTATTTCCCCATACCTTTGAACGGTATAATGTCTATCTTTGTGCAAAATTACAAAAAATAGTTGGCAATAGTCTCAATACTCCAATAATTGTTTAACTTTGCATGAATTAAAGGAGAGAGAACCGATAAGGAGGATTGCTGAAAAGGTAAAAAGAGAATTATCACATTATAATATATACAGTTATGAAGAATATGAAAATGATGGCAGCAGGGCTGTGTGTGCTCTCTGTCGTAAGCTGTCAAACAAAGCAAGGAACTGGAACTTTAATCGGTGGTGGCGCTGGTGCTGTACTCGGCGGCATTGTTGGTCAGATCATAGGTAAGAATGGTAAGAGTACTGCAATAGGTGCTGCTATTGGTGGCGCAGTAGGTGCTGGAGCTGGAGCTATCATCGGTCGTCACATGGATAAGGTGGCTCGTGAAGCTGCACAACAGCTCCCTAACGCTAGTGTTGATAAGGTTACGGATGCAAACGGACTTGAGTGTGTGAAGGTAACATTCGATTCTGGTATCCTATTCCCACTCAATGGTTCTAACTTGAATGCGGCTGCTAAAAATGATCTAACGAAGTTGGCAGGGCTTATGAAGACTAATTCAAACTGTGACGTGGCTATTCAAGGTTACACAGATGCCTCTGGTAACGATAATATTAACATCCCTCTGTCTCAGCGTCGTGCGTCTGCTGTATCTTCTTACTTGAGAGGTCAGGGTGTTTCAAGCCGTCAGATTCGTTCGGTAGAAGGCTTCGGAAGCCAGAACCCGATTGAGAATAAGACTATTAGTCAGAAGAACCGCCGTGTGGAAGTGTACCTATATGCTTCTCAAGAGATGGTTCGCCAGGCTAATAATGGTTCTTTGTAAGAATAAGAAATCGGGTGACCATACGCTGAGAGAGCAATGGCTTGCTTGATTAGAAGTAGACATTAGGAAGTAGGAAGAATTTGTTTGAGGTTCTTCTTACTTCTTTTTTTATTGATTATAGCAGTTAGATCTGTAAACTAAAATATACCCTTTAACTGGATATAACCAATATCTCCATCAGATAAAAACGAAGATTTCCCAGGAAACTAGTACCTCTAGTCCTGGGAAATCTAATCTTATAGATACTACTTCTTCGTAACGCTGTTTGAAGCCTCAGTCAACTTTGAAGTGATCTCAGAGAATTTCTTCATCTGTTCAGGCGTCAACTTGTCCTTAACCATATCTAATTGAGAACTAACTTCCAATGCTTTCTGCAAAACAGGTGTCCACTGTGTAGCAACTGAAGCATCACCAGCTTTCATCTTATTCATGAGTCCAACTAACTCATCTACACAAGAACTATAAGATTCAAGAAGTGCTTCTGGGTCTTTAGAATCAGCCGTCGTAGATGCTGCCTGACCACCGCCTTTTGTTGAATCAGTCATTTCTACTGCTGCACCATCAGCATTCTTCTGCTCTTTCTTCTGGTTACATGAAACAAGACACAAAGCAAATAAAGCTACTGCAAATAATCCAATCTTTTTCATAACATGTTGTTTTTAAATAAAAAGAAGTGTTTAAAGTTATTTGATTGCAAATATAGTCTTTATTCAAATACTACAAGGTTTAGTCCAGTTAAAAATAATTAAGTGAGTAAACAAATCCATTCACGTATGCACTTCAACTTCTATTATTCTACGAACTCTTTCCTTCTCTGACCAATATATTACCGCTCTTGTAATAACATAATCAATTAAATCCAGCCGAATAATACGTGTGTCCAACACTACAGATAACTAAAACTTTACAACCTTTAGCCTCACTCAATATACAAACATGAGTATAAAAAAAATTATTAAAGTTGATGTAAACAGAAGTTGTACGTTATCTCAATCATTGCAAAGCAACAATTTACAGAAATATCAGCTTTACCTCGCCTATTAAGAATAATATTCAGCAATCCAACTTACCATCAACATTCTCGGTGCTCTGCATAAATACATCATGTGTTGAGCCTAAATACTACTGTATTCTACATTAATTCTTCTTGCACACGTACCACTTTCATCATTCAGTACTTGTCCAACTTTTCAGAAAAAAACTACTGCTTATGTGACCAAATACTTGTTTCTAAATAAGAAGTACTATCATTTCACTAAAAACGGAGGTACGTTTTATTAAAAACGGAGGTACGTTTTATTAAAAACGGAGGTACGATTTATTAAAAACCAAGGTACGTTTTATCGAAAACGGAGGTACGATTTATTAAAAACCAAGGTACGTTTTATCGAAAACGGAGGTATGTTTTACAAAACACGGAGGTACGATTGGTAGAAATCACTAAAACAATATTGAGGCTCATTTGTGGTATTTCTGAAATTACTCTCCATCTA